>JAGPKD010000008.1:0-6281 GCA_018054125.1 Candidatus Oleihabitans oleiphilus
ATCCTGGTTTATGGACCTCCCCTTGCTATGATTTTAGAGGCTTTAAGTGTTTTTTGGGAACTATTTAAGAAGAAAGAACCCTGGTATAAAACTATATTTAATGCTGCTCAATATGCTTTATCAGCAAGGTTAGCCGGTATGGTATATCTATACGCGGGGGGAATGGTAGGAAAACAAAATTTTATTAATTTTATTATTCCTGCCACCTTATGTGCCTTAACTTATTGTATTATTAATTCTATTCTGGTTACTACAGTTATTTCCCTTGATTCGGGAATGAGTATGGGCCAGATTTATCGAATTAATATTAAAGAGGTTCTCCCCAGTTACTTAGCTGAGGCACCTCTGGGTTTTATTATGGCCATTATTTATGTTGAAATTGGCATCCTGGGTATCCTGCTATTTTTCTTCCCCCTGTTATTAGCCAGGCGATCATTTGAATTATATACCAGAATGCGTAAAATGTATTTAGATACTATACGCACTTTGGCTGCTACTATTGATGCGAAGGATCCTTATACCCATGGTCATTCAGAAAGGGTTTCCCAGATGGCCCTTCAATTAGCTAAAAGATTAGGTTTTACGGAATCAGAGATAGAATATCTGGAATACGCAGCTATCTTGCATGATATTGGTAAAATTGGAATAGAAGACCATATCCTGGGAAAAAAGGATAAATTAACCGATGCTGAATATGAAAAAGTAAAAGAACATCCGGTTATTGGGGCAAATATAATGGAATCAATAGAATTCTTGAAAAGGTGTTCCCAGACTGTTTTACATCATCATGAAAATTTTGACGGCAGAGGGTATCCTTATGGTTTAAAGGGAGAAGAAATACCAAAACCGGCGCGATTACTGGCTATTATAGATGCCTATGATGCCATGAACTCAGATCGTCCTTATCGTAAAAAATTGTCAGCAGAAGATATTTTAAAAGAGTTAGAAAAGGAAGCTGGAAAACAATTTGACCCTATGATGGTAGAAGCTTTTATTTCCCTGTTGAAGGAAAAGAGGGTATAGTAATGTTATATATAATTATAATTATTGCCAGTATTATTATTGCTTTATTGCGTGGCGGTGAACTAGAAAAACTTTCTACTATTTCTATTTGGGGAGTTCCTCTATTTGCTCTGGCCCTTTTATTGAGGGTATTGATATGGATATTTAGCCTGCTAGAATTTTCTGCTTTATTAAGTTATAGCCCCCTTTTTATAATTATTTCTTATTTACTATTAATTTATGCCTCAGTAGCTAATATGAAACTACCCGGTTTCAGGTATATTAATTTAGGTTTACTTCTTAATTCATTTGTTATTATCATAAATGGTGGCCGGATGCCAGTATTATTGCCTCAGGAAGCTATACAAAATGTTAATATGACTAATATTCTGGTAGAAGAAACCAAAGGACTTCATTTTTTAATAAGTAATAACACTTTATTTGCTTTTTTGGGTGATGTTATTCCTCTGCCTAAGCCCTTTCCGGATAGTTCCATATTAAGTGTTGGTGATATAATGATTATGGTTGGGTTATTTATTCTAATTCAAAAGACCATGAAGCAGGAAGAAAAACCGCCAGCAGAAGAAATAGAATAAATAATAAAGAAATAGTCGATAAGGATGTTTATTAAAAAAGAAGAAATTAAGAAATGAGAAGGGAATTACCTTAATAATGATTAAGATTACCAGTAAAATATTTGGTGACTCCAACAGCAGAGAACTAAATAGATTAAAACCAGTGGTGGAAAAGATAAATCAACTGGAAGCAGAAATAAAGGACTTGTCAGATGCTTCTTTAAAGGGAAAGACCGAATATTTTAGGAATCAAATTAAAAATGGTAGGGCTTTAGATGAGATACTGCCAGCAGCTTTTGCTATAGTTCGAGAAGCAGCTCGTAGAACAATTAATATGCGTCATTTTGATGTGCAATTAATCGGAGGGATAGTGTTACATCAGGGTAAAATTGCCGAGATGGCTACTGGTGAAGGAAAGACCCTGGTAGCGACCTTATCTGCTTATTTGAATACCTTATCAGGAAACAGTGTTCATATTGTTACTGTTAATGATTATTTAGCCAAGAGAGATCGTTTCTGGATGGGACCGGTATATGAATTTCTGGGATTAAAAGTGGGCTTAATCCAGCATGACATGACCACAGAACAACGCAAAGAAGCTTATCAGGCAGATGTAGTATATGGGACTAATAATGAGTTCGGGTTTGATTATTTAAGGGATAATATGAGCATTAATCCTGAAGAAATAGTTCAACATCAACATGAATTTGCCATTATTGATGAGGTTGACAGTATCTTAATTGATGAAGCGAGGACTCCGCTAATAATTTCTGGACCTGCCGAAGAATCTACCAAAGAATATTTTCAAATTGATAAATTAATCTATCAGTTGAAAGAAGAAATAGATTACAAAATTAATGAAAAAGAAAAAACAGCCTTCTTAACAGAAGAGGGAATAGCCAAAATGGAAAGATTACTTGGCGTGGATAATTTATATGCTCAACATAATATTAATTTACAACATCATATTATTCAGGCTCTGCGAGCTCATAGACTATTTAAAAGAGATGTAGATTATGTAGTAAAAGATGGTGAAGTGATTATTGTGGATGAATTTACCGGACGACTGATGTTTGGTAGAAGATATAGTGATGGTTTGCATCAGGCTATTGAAGCCAAAGAAAATGTGGTAATTGCTCGAGAGAGCCAGACTCTGGCTACCATCACCTTTCAAAATTTTTTCCGCATGTATAAGAAGCTGGCCGGAATGACTGGAACAGCCAAAACAGAAGAGGATGAATTTATTGAAATTTACAATTTACCAGTAGTGGTAATACCCCCCAATAAGAGATTGATAAGATATAGTTATCCTGATGTTATTTATCGGACTGAAAAGGAAAAGTTTGAAGCTGTTGTTCGAGAAATAAAAGAATTAAATCAAAAGGGTAGGCCAGTTCTGGTGGGGACAGTCTCCATTGATAAATCAGAGAGATTAAGTAATTTACTGAAAAAGGAAAAGATTGAACATAATGTATTGAATGCCAAAAACCATGAAAGGGAAGCGGAAATAGTTGCTGAGGCTGGTCAGAAGGGGAAAGTGACTATCTCAACTAACATGGCTGGTAGAGGAACCGATATCGTTTTGGGTCCCGGGGTGGCAGAAATGGGCGGCTTACACGTGGTAGGTACCGAACGTCATGAGAGCAGAAGAATTGATAATCAGCTAAGAGGTAGAGCAGGAAGACAGGGAGATCCTGGCTCTTCTCGATTTTTTTTATCCTTAGAGGATGATCTTTTACGTCTATTTGGCTCAGACCGTATTGCCGGTTTTATGGAAAAATTAGGAGTAGAAGAGGGGACTCCTATAGAACATCCTTTTATTACCCGTTCTATAGAGGGGGCTCAAAAAAGGGTAGAGGGAAGAAATTTTGAGATTAGAAAACAATTGTTAGAATTTGATAATGAAATGGAATTCCAAAGAAGGATTATCTATGAGCAAAGAAAAACAGTTTTGTTCAGTGATAATATTAAAGATATTATCATGGACATGATAGATGATACGTTAAATAGTATGCTCCAGAGGTATACTAACAAAGAGCTTTACCCGGAAGAATGGAATTTAGCAGCACTAAAAGATCACTTTTTTGATACATTTGGAATAGGGTTAGATTTTCCAAAAGATGTTACTCAATTGACCATAGATCAACTACAGGATGATTTATTAGAGAAAGCCAAAGCAGGTTACTACCGAAAAGAAAATGAACTTACCCCTCCTTTAATGAGACAGATTGAAAAGATGATTCTTCTTCGTATTGTGGATAGAGAATGGAAAGACCATCTTAAAAGATTGGATGATTTGAAACAGGGGATTGGGTTAAGGGCATATGGACAAAAAGACCCGCTAATTGAATATCACTTTGAAGCTCATAATATGTTTCAAAATATGATAGAAAATATTAAAGAAGATTGTATCAAGTTTATTTATCGGGTGAAAATTCAGCAAAGACCGGTGGTTACTAAACAACAGCCGCAAGAAAATTATGATTCAGAGCCAAAATTAGCAGGTAAAGTAAATAAAGGTAAACAAGTGAAGCAAAGTTTGACCAGTCAGTTTCAGAAAAAGAAGATTGGTAGAAATGAACCCTGTCCCTGTGGAAGTGGATTGAAATATAAATATTGTTGTGGTAAAAATCAATAATAAAATGATAGCATTTTCTTGAATTGTATTCTCTTTTAGGGGTTTCAGGGGAAACTTCCCCTGATAAATTATGTTAATAATTTAACGAATTTCTGATTTATACGAATTAATATTCTAAATTTTTTAACTAAAATTTACTATATACTAAATACTATTACTCAATACTGATAATAGAGGGGTTTCAGGGGAAACTTCCCCTGAATATCCTGATAAAAAAGTAAGAAATGATTTTTTAATAAGTATTAGAATAAGGGGCATTTGAACAATGAACGATATAGATAGTATTGATTTAAAGATGAGAATTGACCAATTAAAAAATAAAATCATAGAATTAGGAGACCATCTTTGAAGTAAATAGAAAAAAAGAACATATTAAAGAAATTTCTCAAAAGATGAGCTCAAATTCTTTTTGGCAAGATCAGATGAAAGCCAATCAAATAACTAAAGAATTTAAAGATTTACAAAATATGATAGAAGAATACCAAAAAATAACTGAGAGAGCTGAAGAGCTTGATATTCTTTATGAACTAAATTGTCAGGAAAACAACAGTGAAGTATGGCAGGAAATCGTAGTAAAAATTGGAGAGATAGAAGAGGAGGTAGAAAAGCAGAAAAGAGAACTCCTTTTTGCTGGAGAATATGATAAGAATAATGCCATAGTATCTATTCATCCAGGTGCCGGTGGTACCGAATCTCAAGATTGGGCTGAGATGCTCTTAAGAATGTATCTTAGATGGGCAGAAAGAAATAGTTTCAAAACTAAAATTGTTGATCTTTTACCGGCAGAAGAAGCAGGAATTAAAAGTGTCACTTTTACTGTTAAAGGTAAGAATGCCTTTGGTTTATTGAAGTCGGAAAAGGGCATTCATCGTTTAGTGCGTATTTCGCCTTTTGATGCCAATAAGAGAAGACATACTTCCTTTGCTTCAGTAGACGTTATTCCAGAAATTGAAGATGATATTAAAATTGATATCGCTGAATCAGATTTAAGGATAGATACTTATCGTTCTACTGGAGCAGGAGGACAATATGTGAATACTACTGATTCAGCAGTACGTATTACTCATTTGCCTACTAATATTGTGGTTCAGTGTCAGAATGAACGTTCCCAGTATAGTAATCGCCTGACCGCCATGAAGATATTAAAAGCCAGATTATTTGAGTATTATCAAAAAAAACAGGAAGAAGATTTAGAAAGGTTGAGTGGTGAAAAGAAAGATATTGCCTGGGGCAATCAGATTCGTTCCTATGTTTTTCAACCATATCAGATGGTTAAAGATCACCGCACTAAAGTAGAAAGCAGTAATGTTACGGCTATTATGGATGGGGAAATAGATATTTTTATTGATGCTTACTTAAGTTATTACCAGAAACACAGAGGAACTCTAAACCTCTCCCTTCAAGGGAAGGAGAAGAGTGAGGGTGATGAATAGTTATCAGTTTGCAGTTAACTGTTTTCAGACTAAAGATGCGGGTATAAGTGGATGAGATTGCTTCGTCGCTTTGCTCCTCGCAATGACAAAAATTGTATACCGTATTACGTATAACGTATATCGTTTAAATACAGTTGCTAGTCGGAAGTTATTTCAGGGGTTCTCAAGGGGAAGTATTCCCCTTGAATATCGGAATTTCTTTGAAATTTCGATATTCTTAAAATTACCGAACTAAGATATCAAGATAACATAGTAAATAGAACAGTCAAGAGATTAATAAATATTGTTTTGATTTTAAATTCAGGGGTTATCAAGGGTAAGGATTCCCCTTGAATAATGAAATTTCCTAGAAATTTCATTATTCTTAAGAACACTAAGTAAGATATTAAAGATAAGCTGTTAAATAGAATAATAGAGAATAATAAATATTGAGTTTGATCTTATGTATTTCAGGGGATCTCAAGGGGAAGGATTCCCCTTGAATATCTTGTTGGTAAAACAAGATAGCATTTCTTTGTAAGGTATTTTTCTGTATTTTTATCAAAAATTTACACTATATACTAAATACTATATACTCAGTACTAATGAGAGATGGGTTTCAGGGGATACCTCCCCTGATTATCTTGTTGTAAA
>JAGPKD010000008.1:6381-31590 GCA_018054125.1 Candidatus Oleihabitans oleiphilus
ACAAGATAGCATTTTCTTGAATTGTATTTTCTTTCAGGGGTTTCAGGGGATACCTCCCCTGAATATCTTGTTGTAAAACAAGATAGCATTTTCTTGAATTGTATTTTCTTTCAGGGGTTTCAGGGGATACCTCCCCTGAATATCTTGTTGTAAAACAAGATAGCATTTTCTTGAATTGTATTTTCTTTCAGGGGTTTCAGGGGAGGTATCCCCTGATTATCTTGATTAAATTGTATTATTAGAGAAGGAAGGGAAAATATTTATGTTAAAGGACCAAAAAATTAAGACATTTTTAGATTCACTTGCTTCTGAGTCAGCTACACCAGGGGGAGGCAGCGTAGCAGCTCTGACCGGGGCTATGAGTGCTGCTCTCATTTCCATGGTCAGCAATCTGACTGTTGGCAAGGAAAAATACCGGCATTTAGAAAATGACATAAAATTGTTATTACAGAAAAGTGAAAGTTTAAGAGCTAAATTGGAAGAGCTTATGGAAAAAGATGTTGAAGTATTCAATCAGCTTATGGCTATTATGAAATTACCCAGAAATAATGAAGAAGAGAAGAAAATACGTAACCAGAAAATGCAAATTGCCTTAATAGAAGCGGCCAAGGTACCATTAGAGGTAGCTCGAAAAAGTAAAGAATTAATAGATATCTGTCAGGAGATTGCCGATAAAGGGAATAAAAATGCCATCAGTGATGCTGGAGTGGCAGTAATATTAGCAGAGGCTGCCTTTGATAGTGCTATCATTAATGTGAAGATAAATTTGAACATGATTAAGGATGAAAAAACAAACAATATTCTAACTGAAGAAATTAATAATCTAAATGCCTCAGTAAAAGGAGAAAAAGACAAAGTTTTAGAAAAAGTATTAGCCAGAATGTAAAGTTTTTCATAATACCAGGATTTCATTGAAAATATTGATTGTTTTAACTACAGAAGGGCAAAGAGTCTATCTCTGGCATCCCTGGGAGAAGGGGATTACTCTTCGAGAGCCATATCTCTATCAGGATATCTCCATATACGAATACTTACAAGAACTGAAAGATAGGGGAGAAAATATTGAGGAATATAACATAACTCCATTTGGTATTATTATTAGTAGATATCTCCAGAAATACGAGTCCAAAAATCATACTTTCTATGAATGAATTAATTAGAAAAAAACCATTATCACCGAAAATCTCCAAAAATAACATAGATTAACCTCCTATAAGAATTTTTAAAATGTTGATTAATGGTATAGTTTAAAAATTAACTAATATTTTTTTAAAACTGAATTGACAAATAGAGAAGATATGATATTCTATAAATGGTTAGTCCATTAATCAATTAGTCCAATGTTTAGAGTATCGAAATTTAATAAAAATTTCAATACTATAAATATTATTTACTAAATAAGTAACAATATATTTTTACACCATCTCTCTAATCCTCTCCCTTAGAAGGGAGAGGTAAGGTGAGGGTGATAAATAGTTATCAGTTGGTAGTTAACTGTTTTCAGATAAAAGATGCGGGTATAAGTGGATGAGATTGCTTCGTCGCTTTGCTCCTCGCAATGACAAAATGGTATATCGTATTACGTATATCGTATATCGCTAAAATTAGTCGTTGGTCGTTGGTATCTGGCATTTAGTTTGCCTATTGCTTATTACTGAATTGGTTCCTCGCAATGACAAAAATCGTATACCGTTTAAATACAGTTGCTAGTCGGAAGTTCTTTAAGGGGTTCTCAAGGGGAAGGATTCCCCTTGAATATCTTGTTGTAAAACAAGATAGCATTTCTTTTAAAAGGTATTTTTCTTTAAGGGGTTCTCAAGGGGAAGGATTCCCCTTGAATATCTTATGGAGAATTTAATGGAAATTGAAATTAATAAGAATAGTGGTATACCACTATACCTTCAAATTAAAGAGCAAATTAAAGAGTTTATCCAAAATGGTCAACTCACAAAAGGTGCCCAGTTGCCTACTGAAAGAGACCTTTCCTTAAAACTTAGAGTTAGTAGAAATACAGTGAGTATGGCTTATAAGGAGCTTGTTCAGGAAAAAATTATTTCTTCCATTTCGGGCAAGGGTACTTTTATTATTACTGAGGGAGGTCCATCAAAATATTTACTTGATAACAGGAAAAATTCAGCAATAATCAAAAATATTGATTTGGCCATTCAAAAAGCCTTAGAGTTAAATATTCCGGCAGAAGATTTTAATCGTTTAGTTAGCAATCGTTTTAAAGAAAAGAGAAAATTAGCCAGTAATATACGAATAGCTTTTATTGAATGTAATCAGGAACAGCTTCTTTATTTTTCCCAAAAATTAGAATTAGGTACAGGTGTTCATATTATACCTATTTTAATTGATGAGATGTATCATCAGGGAGATGATTTTATTGCCCTGATAAAGTCGGTGGATTTAGTGGTGACTACCTTTTTCCATTTTGAAGAGGTACAGGAATATTTAAAAAATGAAGATAAGAAGATTGTTGCTATAGCACTCGATCCCCAAATGGAAACCATGGTTAAAATCGCTCGAACTACTTCCCCGGAAATGAAAGTTGGTTTGATATGTTTAACCAGTAAATTTGCAGAGCGGGTAATAAAATCAATCGACAATGCTGGAATTAAATATAAGAAAATTAATTATACTATAACTCGGGAAAGTGAAAAACTAAAAGAATTTATTAGTAAAAGTGATATCCTTATAGTATCACCTGGCAGAAAAAAAGAAATTCAAAAATTAATTTCCCCCAGAATTCCATTAATAGAATTTATTTACATTCCAGATAAAGGTTCTATTGATACCTTACAGAAAACCATATTTGATATCAAAAAGAAAGAGGTGAAATAACAAAATAATGTCATCAAAAAGTAATCTGAAAAATTATGAGAATGAAAAAATATTGATTACAGTAAATGAAGAGTGGTGCAAAACATGCGGAATTTGCCTTCACTTCTGTCCCAAAAAAGTCTTAGTGGCAAATGAAAAGGGTTATCCGGAAGCTAAAAATATTGCTGATTGTATACTTTGTATGTTATGTGAGTTGAGATGTCCGGACTTCGCCATTAAGGTAGAAAAAAAAGAAAATATTATTAATCAAGGTCGGCAAAATAGGAACCTGGAGGATTAATTATGAGCAATAAGAATAGATCAATAAGGATATTGCAGGGAAATGAAGCATGCGTGGAAGGAGCAATTTTAGCAGGTGTACGTTTTTTTGCCGGTTATCCTATCACCCCTGCTTCTGAAATTGCGGAAGGTATGGCGGTAAGGCTTCCTGAACTTGGTGGGGTATTTATGCAGATGGAAGATGAAATTGCCAGTATGGCAGCAGTGATAGGTGCTTCCCTTACTGGAATGAAAGCCATGACTGCCAGTTCTGGTCCCGGTATCTGTCTTAAGCAGGAAAATATTGGATTTGCCGCAATCAGTGAGACTCCCTGTGTTATTGTTAATGCCCAGCGGGGTGGACCAAGTACTGGATTACCAACTAACCCTGCTCAAGGTGATGTAATGCAAGCCCGTTGGGGGACCCATGGAGATCATCCTATGATAGCTTTAGCCCCTTCAGAGGTAAATGAAATATTATTTATGACTATAAAGGCTGTTAATTTTAGTGAAAAATATCGTACTCCGGTAATGTTATTATTAGATGAGGTAATTGCTCACATGCGTGAAAAAGTGAGTGTACCATTCCTAGAAGATATAGAGATAATTGATAGAAAAAGACCAATGGTAGATAAAGAAAATTTTCTTCCATATAAAGCCGATGCGGATTTGGTAGCGCCGATGGCTGATTTTGGTAGTGGCTATAGATACCATGTCACTGGTTTAATTCATAATGAAAAAGGTTATCCCACTTCCAATCCTCAGGAAATCGATCAATTAATAAGAAGATTAACAAACAAGGTAGAATTAAATAAAAAAGATATTATTATAGAGGAAAATTACTTTTTGGAAGATGCTAAGATAGCAATTATTGCCTATGGGTCTGTTGCTAGAGCAGCTCAAAGAACAGTAAAGTTAGCCAGAGAAAAAGGATTAAAAGTTGGTTTACTAAAACTAATTACCTTATGGCCTTTTAGTGAGGAAACAATAACTAAGTTAGCCGAACAGGTTGATTTGATGGTAGTTGCAGAAATGAATTTAGGGCAGATAGTACGTGAAGTGCAAAGAGCAGCTCTGGGAAAGTGTCGAGTTATTCCTTATGGGCGAGTAGATGGTGAATTAATTAATCCCATAGAAATTCTTAACAAGATTGAGGAGGAAATAAAACTGTGATTAAGGATATTACTCAATATTTCAGAAAAGAGATGTTCCCTCATATCTGGTGTCCTGGCTGTGGAAATGGTATTGTTTTGGGAGCAATACTTCGAGCTATTCATAGTATTGGATGGGAAAAGGATGAGATTGTAATGGTATCAGGGATAGGTTGCTCTAGCAGAATCACTGGATATGTAGACTTTAATACTATGAATACCACCCATGGGCGAGCATTACCTTTTGCTACCGGTATAAAGATGGCTAATCCTAAGTTAAAAGTAATTGCAGTTATGGGTGATGGTGATTGTGCCGCTATTGGTGGTAACCACTTTATTCATTCTGCCCGTCGTAATATAGACATTACCGCTATTATTATTAATAATATGATTTATGGTATGACTGGTGGTCAATATTCTCCTTTAACCCCAACTGGCAAATACGGTTCTACTGCGCCTTATGGTAATATCGACCAGAGTTTTGACTTAGCTGCTTTGGCTGCGAGTGCTGGTGCTTCCTATGTAGCACGTGGTAATATCTTTGATGTTAGTCAGACTACTCGCTTTATTAAAAAGGCTTTACTAAAAAAAGGTTTTTCGGTAGTGGAAGTAATTTCTGATTGCCCCATTTCTTTTGGCAGAATCAACCAATTACGAACTCCTGTTCAGATGTTAGAGTGGATAAAGAGTATCTCAGTGCCGAAGAAAGTCTGGGAAAAATTGTCTAAAGAAGAACAAGAAGGAAAAATACCTACTGGTGAATTTTTGGATATTGATATACCCGAATATACTGAAAAATACCAGGACATCTGTATTAATATTCAGCAAGGAAGGGGAGGGAAATGAGAAAAGAAATCTGTTTAAGTGGTTCTGGAGGTCAGGGATTGATTTTAGCCGGGATTATTTTGGCTGAGGCTGCTGGGATTTATGATGGATTTGAGGTAACTCAAACTCAATCCTATGGCCCAGAAGCCAGGGGTGGTGCCAGTAGATCAGAAGTAATCATTAGTAATGAGAAAATAGATTACCCCAAAATAATAAAATCTGACATTTTACTGGCATTAACCCAAAAAGCCTGTGATAAATATGTCCAGAATTTGAAGGAAGATGGAATATTGCTGGTTGATTCTACCGATGTAGTGAAGATACCATCCTTTTCCGGAAAAATATATCAATATCCCATTACTGAAGACGCTCTAAAAATTCTTGGTAATCAATTGGTAGCCAATATTATCTCTTTAGGCATTATTGTTCAATTAACTGCTATTGTTTCTCGAGATGCTATTGAAAATGCAGTTGAAGCCAGGATTCCGGAAAGAATAAAAGAGTTAAATAAAAGGGCTTTAGATCATGGTTTTCAGATAGGAGTAAAATTAAATAATTAAGATTTTAAGAAAGGCATAAAAAAATGAAGATCTTAGTAATAAATAGTGGAAGTTCTTCCATTAAATATCGTCTTTTTGATATGACTGATGAATCATTATTAGCCAAGGGTCTGGTGGAAAGAATTGGAATAAAAGATTCATTAATTAATCATTATCCTGCTGGAAAAGATTCTATAAAAAAGCAAATAGATATCCCCGATCATCGCAAGGGAATAGCATTAGTAATAGAGGCCTTAATAAATAAGCAATATGGTGTTATTAAGGATATCTCGGAAATAGCTGCGGTAGGTCATCGTGTGGTGCATGGTGGTGAAAAATATTCTGGTTCAGTCTTAATAAATAAAGAGGTAATGGATACTCTTAATGAATTTATTGAATTAGCCCCACTACATAATCCACCCAATATCCTGGGTATTAAAGTGTGTCAGGAATTATTACCAAATATTCCCCAGGTAGGAGTTTTTGACACTGCCTTTCATCAGACTATTCCTGAACATGCTTATCTGTATGGTATACCCTACTATTATTACCAAAAGTACCGGATTAGAAGGTATGGTTTTCATGGGACCTCCCATAAATATGTTGCTCAAAAAGCAGCTGAGATGCTGAATAGGGATCTGAAAAAATTAAAAATAATTACCTGTCATCTGGGGAATGGTTCCAGTATCACTGCTGTCCAGGATGGTAAGTCCATTGACACCAGTCTTGGTTTTGGAACTATTTCAGGGGTAATTATGGGAACTCGTTGTGGTGATGTTGATCCAGCAGTCATTCCTTACCTTATGGAGAAAGAAAATTTAAATTTTGAGGAAATAAATGATATTCTGTATAAGAAGAGCGGGTTTCTAGGGTTATCTGAGGGTATCTCCAGCGATAAACGTGATCTGGAAGAAAAAGCTGAGCAGGGTGATAGGAAAGCCCAGAGAACACTGAAGGTTCTTCATTATGGGATTAAGAAATATATTGGTGCTTATGTAGCTGCGATGAATGGTTTGGATGTGCTGGTATTTACAGCAGGTATAGGAGAAAATTCACCTAATTTGAGAAAGTGTGTATGCCATGATTTAAGTTACTTTGGTATAAAGATTGATGATAATAAAAATGATAAATTAAAAGGAGAAAGAGCAATAATTAGTACTGATGATTCAAGGGTGGCTGTTTTAGTAATACCGACCAATGAGGAATTAGTGATAGCTCGTGATACAGCAGCTATTTATAATAACATTAAATAATAATTCATTCTATAAAGAGTAAAAGAGGCAATATATGTATCAGATTGTAAAGAAAACAAGATTATACCAGGATATGTACAGCATGTGGATAGAAGCACCAGAAATAGCAACAGCCGTGCAACCAGGTCAATTTATTATCTTGATGACCAGAGAAAGAGGAGAAAGGATTCCTTTGACTGTAGCAGATTATGACCGTGCTAAGGGATTAATCCAGATTGTTTTTCAAGTGGTTGGTAAAACAACAGATGAATTATCTCATTTTAAAGAAGGAACGAGTTTATATTCGTTTATAGGTCCCTTGGGTCGAAAATCAGAAATAGGTTTTTGGGGAACAGTAGTGGTAGTTGGTGGAGGTACTGGGATTGCCTGTATCCATCCTATTGCTCGTAATTTAAAAGAAGTCGGTAATAGAGTAATTTCTATCATAGGAGCAAGAACTAAAGATTTAATTATTATGGAGAAGGAATTAAAAAGAGTATCAGATGAATTAATTATTACCACTGATGATGGCAGTTATGGGAGAAAAGGTTTGGTAACTGCTGCCTTAAAAGAGAAACTAGATCAAGACCCTTCTATTAAAAGAGTATGGGCTATTGGTCCACCGATTATGATGAAGGTAATTACTGAACTTACTAAATCTTATCCGGTGGACACTATTGTTAGTCTCAATACCATCATGGTTGATGGAACTGGTATGTGTGGTTCCTGCCGGGTTACGATAGGAGGAGAAACAAAATTTGTCTGTACTGATGGCCCTGAATTTGATGGACAATTAGTGGATTGGAATGAATTTATGAACCGTATTTACCGTTATAAAAAAGAGGAAGAGCATTCCTGGCAACATTTTAAAAATATAACTAAAGGTAAGTGCAAGGAGAATTAGTATGGCTGAAATGATCACAATGAAGGAAAGAATGAGAAGAGAGCAGGTAGCCATGAAGGAGCAAATACCATCAGTTCGTATTCATAATTTTAATGAGGTTCCCTTGGGTTACACTAAAGAAGAGGCGATATATGAGGCACAACGATGTTTACAGTGTAAAAAACCCAGCTGTATGAGGGGTTGTCCAGCAGAGATAGATATTCCAAGTTTTATTCGTTATATTGTGGAAGAAGATTTTGGAAAGGCTTATTTAACTATTTTAGAAACAGATGCTCTTCCTGCAGTGACTGGCCGGGTTTGTCCGCAAGAAGAGCAGTGTCAGAAGGAATGCGTTTTAAATAAACAGGGAAAACCAATTGCTATAGGGAGGTTAGAACGATTTGTAGCAGATTGGGCTAGAGAAAATGATATACACGGCAAAGGTAGTCACGATGGTAAAAAAGAATTAAAAGTAGCTATTATTGGTTCTGGACCAGCCGGATTAACCTGCGCTGCAGATCTTATTAAAATGGGATATCAAGTTACTCTTTTTGAAGCATTGCATAAACCGGGAGGGGTACTTGTTTATGGCATACCAGAATTTAGGCTCCCTAAGGCGATTGTAGAATATGAAGTTTCTGAAATAAAAAAATTGGGTGTGGAGGTAATGTGTAACGAAGTTATAGGTGCTACTAAGAAAGTAGAAGATTTAAAAGAGGAGTTTGATGCTATTTTTCTGGCTAATGGTGCAGGTGCCCCAAGGTTTATGAATATACCAGGTGAAAACTTAAATGATGTTTATTCGGCCAATGAATTTTTAACTCGTTCCAACTTAATGAAGGCTTATCTTTTTCCTGAATATGATACACCAATAAAAGTGCGTAAAAGAGCAGCTACTATCGGAGCTGGTAATGTAGCAATGGATGCTGCTCGGACTGCTTTACGTCTTGGTGCGGAAAAATCGTATATAGTTTATCGACGCTCTCGAGTAGAAGTCCCCGCCAGGGCTGAAGAAGTCCATCATGCTGAGGAGGAAGGAATTATTTTTCATTTTCTTACTTTACCTGTTCGTATTTTAGGAGAACAAAAAGGTGAAGTAATCGGTATGGAGTGCATTAAAATGAAGTTAGGAGAGCCAGATCAATCGGGCCGAAGGAGTCCTATTCCTGTTGACAATTCTAACTTTATTTTAGAAGTAGATATGATTATTGATGCTATTGGTACCATGGCTAATCCCATTATTGCTCGAAGTGCCAGAGGGGTGGAGGTGAATCAATGGGGATATTTTAAAGTTGATGAGCAAACTAAAATGACCACCTGTGAGGGTATTTTTGCGGGAGGTGATATAGTTAGAGGGTCAGCAACCGTAATTTCTGCGGTAGGAGATGGGAAAATTGCTGCTCGGTCTATAGATACCTATTTATCTTCTGGAAAGAGTTTAAGAAATAATATTGATAAAAATAATAGAGAAAAAAATATATATTTGGAGGTTTAGCAATGTCTAAAGAGAAGGAGATGAACCAATTTGAAATTGTGCAAGCCCAATTTGATGCTAATGCTGAAAAGTGTGGTTTAAGTCAGCCAATGCGTGAATTTTTAAGAGAAGCAGAAAGGGAAATAAGGGTGCGCATACCGGTAGAAATGGATGATGGGACCACCAAAACATTTACCGGTTTCAGAGTGCAACATTCTACCGCTCGTGGGCCGGCAAAGGGTGGATTAAGATTTGCTGAGGATGAAACTATTGATATGGTTAGAGCATTAGCTATGATGATGGCCTGGAAATGTGCAGTAGTAAATATTCCTTTAGGTGGTGGTAAAGGTGGAGTTGCTTGTAATCCCAGGGAACTTTCTGAGAGAGAAACCGAGAAACTCTGTCGAGGCTGGGTCAGGAAGGTTTATGATTTTGTAGGACCTGATATGGATGTGCCGGCACCTGATGTGGCTACTAATCCTCAGGATATGTTATGGATAATGGATGAATATGATACTATTGCCAGAAGTAGAAAACCTGGCTTTGTAACCGGTAAGGCAGTTGGAGTTGGTGGATCCTTAGGAAGAACGGAAGCCACTGGTTATGGAGTTATTTATTGTGTTAGAGAGGCCTTGAAGCGTTTAAATATCAGCTTTGAGGGTGCAACGGCCTCTATTCAAGGAGCAGGAAACAATGCCCAGTATTGTTGTGAAAAATTTGTAGAATATGGTGGAAAAGTAATAGCCATGTCCTGTTGGGACCCTGATGATAAAAAAGCGTATACCTATACCTGTGAAAAGGGAATAAATCCAGAAGACCTCTTTGCTCCTGGAACTTTAGATAAGTTTGGCACTATTAATCCTCAAAAGGCAAAATCTTTTGGCTGGAGACAGGAGGATGGAGATGCCTGGCTTAAAAAATCGGTAACTGTTTTAATACCAGCAGCTTTAGGTTCAGCTGTTCGGGGAGATAACGTAAATGATATTGATTTTAATACGGTAAAAGTATATGCTGAAGCTGCCAATACCCCAACTACTCCTGAGGCTGATAGGATTATCAAAGAAAAGAAACTTTATCTAATCCCTGATTTTCTGTGTAATGCCGGCGGAGTTACCGTTTCCTATTTTGAACAGGTACAGAATAATATGAACTATTACTGGTCGAAAGAGGAAGTTTTAGAAAAATTAGAAAGAATTATGACTGATGCCTTTAATGATGTGGCTGATTTAGCAGAAAAAGAAAAACTTTATACCCGAGACGCAGCTTATATTATTGCTGTCAGACGGGTAGCACATGCTGTAGCAGGAAGAGGCTGGGTAAAAGCTAAAAAATAAGTTATATTTAATTTACACAATTAAAGTCAGGGGGATATAATCCCTTGGCTCTTTTTGAATTGAGGTAAATATATAATTATGAAAGTGTTTGCTTTAGTGGGAGAAAGTGGTACTGGTAAAAGCCATAAAGCCCTTTTAATTGCCCACCAGGAAAATATTGATTATATTATTGATGATGGCCTGTTAATTAAAAAAGATAAAATATTAGCGGGTTTATCGGCCAAAAAAGAAGCCAACAAAATTCAAGCAATTAGAAGAGCAATATTTTTTGATAAAGAACATGCCCAATCGGTTCGGGAAGTTATCCAACAAGAAAAGCCAAAAAAGATATTAATTCTGGGTACTTCCCAGGAAATGATTGATAAGATTATACATACCTTAGAACTACCACCTGTTAGCCAGGTATTTAATATAGAAGAGATTTCCAGTGAAAAGGAAATTCAATTAGCACAAGCTAGCCGTTCTCGGGAGGGAACCCATATTATTCCCCTACCAGGAATTGAGATTCAGAGAAGATTCCCTATTAATATAGTAGATTCATTAGAGATATTTTATCGGAAGAAATATATAAATCGAAGAATAGGAGAAAGAACTGTTGTTCGCCCGCCTTTTAGTTATTTTGGCAAACTATTTATCTCGGAAAGTGCTATTTTAGACATCATCTTTTATAATATTAAAGATTTTGAAGAGGTTATACGAATCGGAAAGACGAAAATTAACATCAATGAAGATGGTATTTTGATTCAGATTAGTCTTACTTTAAAATATGGTAAGAATATACCGGAAATTATTAAAAAGGTTCAACAGAATTTAAAAAGAGAACTAGATTATATTACTGGAATCAATATTACCAAGATTGATGTATTAGTAGAAGATCTCATAATCGAAAAGAAGAAAATACCACAAAGTGTAAAACCATAACTTATAGTATCGGAATTTCAAAAAAATTTCGATACTGCAAGATATTCTTTTTAGATAAGAAACAATATATTTTTACACCATCTCTCTAATCCTCTCCCTTAGAAGGGAGAGGTAAGGTGAGGGTGATAAATAGTTATCAGTTTCCAGTTAACTGTTTTCAGATAAAAGATGCGGGCATAAGTGGATGAGATTGCTTCGTCGCTTTGCTCCTCGCAATGACAAAAATCGTATACCGTATTACGTATAACGTATACCGTATATCGTTAAAATATAGTCGTTGGTCGTTAATATCTGGCATTTAGTTTGCCTATTGCTTATTACTTATTACTGGTTACTTATTACTGAATTGGCTCCTGGCAATGACAAAAATCGTATACCGTATTACGTATAACGTATATAGTCTAAACACAGTCGCTAGTCGGAAGTTATTTTAGGGGTTGTCAAGGGGAAGGATTCCCCTTGAATATCTTGGTCTTTATCCTAATTTTTAATGAAAAAACAATGCGAAGGAGGTGTAGACAGTTGGATTATCAAGAAAAAAAACGAATAGAAGAAGCTAAAAAGCAGTGGGAAGATAAGATATTAAATAAAGTTTTACCTCAATTTCCAGAAAGAAAGGAAAAATTTGTTACTGGTTCCAATCAGGAAGTAAATCGTTTATATGACCCACTTGATTTAGATGATTTTGATTATCTTACTGAGTTAAGTTTTCCAGGAGATTTCCCTTATACCAGAGGAGTTCAACCAACTATGTATCGAGGAAAGTTATGGACCATGAGGCAATATGCTGGTTTTGGAGATGCCGAAGAATCAAATAAAAGATATAAATATCTGCTGAAAAATGGCCAGACTGGTTTAAGTATTGCCTTTGATTTACCGACTCAAATTGGCTATGATTCGGATCATCCTATGTCTCATGGTGAAGTAGGCAAGGTTGGAGTTGCCATTGATACTTTACAGGATATGGAGATATTATTTGATGGTATTCCTCTGGATAAGGTAAGTACTTCCATGACTATTAATGCCCCGGCAGCAATTTTATTAGCGATGTATATTGCTGTCGCTGAAAAACAGGGAATTTCCAAAGCTGAGTTGAATGGTACTATTCAAAATGACATTTTAAAAGAATATGTTGCCAGAGGTACCTATATCTTTCCTCCTTTACCATCCATGAGACTGATTACCGATATTTTTGATTATTGTTCCCAGGAATTACCAAAATGGAATACCATAAGTATCAGTGGTTATCATATTAGAGAAGCTGGTGCAACTGCTATTCAGGAAATTGCCTTTACCCTTGCTAATGGTATTGCTTATGTGGATGCAGCAGTAAAAAAGGGTTTAGACCTTGATAAGTTTGCGCCCCGCCTGTCTTTTTTCTTTAATGCTCATAATGATTTATTTGAAGAGGTGGCTAAATTTAGAGCAGCTCGCAGATTGTGGGCAAAGATTATGAAGGAACGTTTTGGAGCAAAAGACCCTAAGTCTATGATGCTCCGTTTTCATACTCAGACTGCTGGCTGTACTCTAACTGCTCAACAACCGGACAACAATATTGTGCGAGTAGCCATTCAGGCCTTAGCAGCAGTTTTAGGAGGGACTCAGTCTTTACATACCAATTCCAGAGATGAAGCTCTTTCACTACCCTCCCAGGAATCGGTAAGAATTGCTTTAAGGACACAACAGATTATAGCTTATGAAAGTGGGATTACCGAAACAGTGGATCCCATGGCCGGTTCTTATTATCTGGAAAAAATGACCAAAGATATGGAAAAGGCAGCAATGGATTATATTATTCAGATAGATAAGCTTGGTGGAGCACCTAAAGCGATTGAAAAAGGATTTATTCAAAGAGAAATACAAAATAGTGCTTATCAATACCAGAAAGATATTGAAGATAAGAAAAGAATAATAGTGGGTGTGAACCAATTTCGGTCAGAAGAAGAACCTATGAAGGATTTATTGAAGGTAAATCCAGAGATAGAGAGACGACAAGTAAGGAAATTGGATGAGGTAAAAAAGAGGCGAAAGGAGAAGGAAGTACAGGAAAAATTAAGATTGTTGAAAGAGATTGCCAGTTCTGAACAAAACATAATGCCGCCCATTTTAGATTGTGTTAGAAGCTATGCCACCTTGGGAGAAATTTGTGATCAGCTTAGAGCGGTATTTGGGGAATATAAAGAATCAATAAAGATATAGAGAACGGGGAAGGTGTATTATGAAAAATTCCAAAATAAGAGTCTTAATTGCCAAACCAGGTTTAGATGGACATGACCGCGGTGCTAAGGTAATTGCCAGGGCTCTACGAGATGCAGGAATGGAAGTTATTTATACTGGATTAAGACAGACCCCAGAACAGATAGTGGAGTCAGCAATTCAGGAAGATGTAAATGTGATTGGACTGAGTATTCTTTCTGGTGCCCATATGTATCTGTTTCCCAAAATAATAAAGTTATTAGAGGATAAGAAAGCCACTGATATTTTGGTAATTGCCGGTGGAATTATCCCTCCCGAAGATATTGCAGAACTGAAAAAAATGGGTATTAAAGAAATATTTACGCCGGGAACAGATACTAAAGAAATAGTGGAATTTATAAAAACAAATGTTAATACTATTTAGTATAGTAAGAAAGGCTGTCAATGAATTTGAGTGAAAGAATACGTCAGGGCGATGCCAGAGCAGTAGCAAAAGTTATTACTATGGTAGAAAACGATTTTCAACATGCTCAAGATATTTTAAAAGAGTTACATCCCTATTGTGGCAAGGCAATTGTTATTGGTATTACCGGGCCTCCTGGCTCAGGTAAAAGTACTATTACTGACCGACTAACCAAATATCTAAGAAAAATGGAGAAAAAGATTGGTATTATTGCCATTGATCCGAGTAGTCCCTTTTCGGGAGGTGCTATACTGGGTGACCGAATCAGGATGCAAGACCTATCCACCGATAAGGATGTTTTTATTCGTAGTATTGGTACCCGAGGCCACCTGGGAGGATTGTCGCGGTCAACCCAGGCTATAGTTAAAATAATGGATGCTATGGGAAAAGATATTATTTTTATTGAGACAGTAGGGGTGGGTCAATCAGAAATTGAGGTAATTAAGGTTTCTGATGTTGTTTTATTAGTAGTGATGCCTGGTATGGGGGATGATATTCAGGTAATAAAAGCAGGAATTATGGAAATTGGAGATATATTTGTAGTTAATAAAGCAGATAGAGATGGGGCAGATAAGTTGGTTACTGAAATAGAAATGATGATTCATTTATATGAGAAAGGAAAAAGAAAACCTTCTATCATTAAAACAATTGGCACTGAAAATGTGGGTATTGATCTATTATGGAAAGAGATAGAAAGGTGTATTACTTATTTACGTGATAGTGGACAATTAGAGCAAAGAAGAAAAAATCGCATCAGAAAAGAGATTTATGATTTATTTCAAGAAAATTGGCAGGAAATGTTTTACCAATTTATTGGAGAAGAGAATCTGGAGAAAGAGGTAGAAAAGGTTTTGAAACAGGATAATGACCCTTATTTTGCTGTGCAAAAACTTACTGACCTTTTTAAAAAAGAATTATTTAAGGGAGGAAGATAATATTGTTTAAAAAAATTAATCATATTGGAATAGCAGTAAAACAATTGGAAAGTTCACTTCCTATCTTTCAAGAGCTCCTGGGAATGGAGTGTTCTGGTGTGGAAGAAGTAAAAGAGCAGAAGGTTAAAGTAGCTATTTTACCTGTTGGGGAAAGTAAAATTGAATTATTAGAATCTACTTCTCCTGAGGGGAACATTGCTAAGTACATTGAAAAAAAAGGAGAAGGTATACATCACATTGCTTTTGAAGTAGATAATTTAGAGGACATATTAGAAGATTTAAAGAAAAAAGGAGTGCAATTGATTGATCAGGAACCCCGAAGTGGGGCAGGAGGTGCCAGAATTGCCTTTTTACATCCTAAAAGTACTAATGGTGTTTTGATTGAATTATGTGAACATAAAGTAAAATAAATTTTTAGTAGTTCTTTATATTATTTCTTATTAAGAAAAGAGTAAAATAATTTGAGAGAGGTGGAAGCCGAATGGAGCAATCAATTAATGATTTGATGAAGAAATTGCAAGAAAAAAAAGAAAGGATACTGGCAAGTGGTGGGGAAAAGAGAATTCAAGAGCAACATAATAAGGGTAAATTAACTGCTAGAGAAAGAATAGCTTTGCTTTTGGATGAGGAGAGTTTTAACGAACTGGATCTTTTTGTGGAACATCGTTGTATCAATTTTGATATGGCTGGTAAAGAAGTACCAGGAGAGGGAGTGGTAACCGGTTATGGTACCATCGATGGTCGCCTGGTTTATGTTTTTGCTCAGGACTTTACGGTGATGGGTGGTTCTTTAGGAGAAATGCATGCCAAGAAGATATGTAAGGTAATGGATATGGCTATGAAGATGGGAGCCCCCATCATTGGAATTAATGATTCCGGTGGTGCCCGCATCCAAGAAGGGGTAGATTCTTTAAGTGGTTATGGGCAGATATTTTATCGCAATACCATTGCCTCCGGTGTTGTGCCACAGATATCTATTGTAGTTGGTCCTGCGGCAGGAGGTGCGGTTTATTCTCCTTCCATTATGGATTTTGTTTTTATGGTGAAAAAAATTGGTATTATGCATATCACCGGTCCCAGTGTCATCAAAGCAGTTACTGGCGAAGATGTCTCTTCCGAAAAATTGGGGGGTGCTATGACTCATAATCAAAAAAGTGGAGTGGCTCATTTTGCAGCCGAGAATGAACAGGAAGTCTATCAATCAGTCAGGAAAATGATAAGTTATCTCCCCTCTAATAATATGGAGAATCCCCCTATTTTAGAAAATCAGGATGACCCTGGCCGAATGGAAGAAGCTTTATTGACTATAGTTCCAACTGACCCTAATAAACCATATGAGATGAAAGATATCATTAGATACATTGTCGATAATGGTGATTTTTTTGAATCACATGAGCATTTTGCCCGCAATATTATCACAGGCTTTGCCAGGCTTAAAGGGCAGAGCATTGGTATTATTGCCAATCAACCAAAAGTACTGGCCGGCTGTCTTGATATTGATGCCTCTGATAAAGCTGCTCGTTTTATTCGTTTTTGTGATGCTTTCAATATACCCATTTTGACTTTAGTAGATGTGCCGGGATTTTTACCGGGTACTGCTCAGGAATATGGGGGGATTATCAGACATGGTGCCAAGATGTTATATGCTTATTCAGAGGCCACTGTTCCTAAAGTAACAGTAGTTACTAGAAAGTCATATGGAGGAGCGTATCTAGCCATGTGTAGCCGAGATTTAGGTGCTGATCAGGTTATTGCCTGGCCTACCGCTGAGATTGCGGTTATGGGCCCCGAGGGTGCGGCTAATATTATTTTCAGAAAAGAGATTTCAGAGGCAAAAGATCCGGAACAATACAGGCAAAAGATGATTGATGAGTATCGAGAGAGATTTTCTAATCCCTATGCTGCTGCCAGTAGGGGTTATGTAGATATGATCATTGATCCCCGAGAGACCCGGCCAAAGTTAATTAACGCCTTTGAGATGCTTTTTACCAAAAGAGAGAGTTTACCAGCTAAAAAGCATGGCAATATTCCCCTCTAATTATTTATGGTTAAATAAGTGCAGGCAAGATTTTTATAAATATGTCTATAGATTTATCTTCTGAATTTAGAGAAGGAGCAAGTTATGTATGAAGGAATAGCAGGTGCCATTAAGTTATGTTTTATTAATTTTTTCATGGTTTTTCTTATTCTTGGTTTACTTGCACTGTTAATGGCTGGTTTAGGTAAAATTATGAAAATAATTTCCGGAAAAGAATCAGGAGAAAGAAGAGTTTCTCTTGCTGAAAAAGATAAGATTAGGTTTGAAGTACCGAATAAAGAAGAAATAATTACTGAAAAAGAAGAGGATAGTGAATTAATAGCAGTCATTACTGCGGCGGTAGCAAGTATTATGGCTCAACCAACAAAACAGTTCAGAATTATTAACATAAAAAGGTCTGTGCCTTTGGCAGTAAGTCCATGGGTTATTTCAGGAAGGAAAAATCTTAGCTTAGAGAGAATTTTAATTAGTTCCAGAAAAAAAGGAGGATATTAAAATAATGAAACAATTTAAGATAAAAGTAAACGAGAAAGAATATTTAGTAGAGGTTGAGGAGATAGTTACAGGTATCGCCTCTTCACCAACTACTCCAGTTCCTAAAGTAGAATCAAAAGTAGAAAAAAAAGAGGCTAAGCAAGCTGAAGTGCAACCGGCAAAATCTGATCATAGAGAGGTATCTACTCTCAGTACTGAAGAGGGGGAAGAAATTAAAGCTCCTATGCCTGGTAAAATACTTAAAATTAATGTAGCAGAAGGGGATACGGTCAAAGAAGGGGATACGGTATTAATTTTAGAAGCCATGAAGATGGAAAATGAAATTTTAGCCAATTCCGAGGGTAAAGTAAAAAAAATAACCGTTTCGGTAAATGATATGGTAGAAACTGATGATACGCTAATAATTATCGGATAACAATAAAGCAAAAGGAGTACATTATGGATATTATACGCTCAATTTTTTCTATGGTTAATTTGTCTGGTTTTTCCGGATTAACCTTAGAAAATCTTATTATGATTCTGGTAGGATTAACTCTTCTTTATCTGGCAATAGGTAAAAAATATGAACCATTACTTTTGGTACCAATTGCCTTTGGTGCTATTTTAGTTAATCTACCTTTTAGTGGCTTGATGGAGGAGGGAGGTTTTTTAAATATACTTTCTTTTGGTATAAGGCATGAACTTTTTCCGATCTTAATATTTATGGGCATAGGGGCTATGACCGATTTTGGACCATTATTAGCTAATCCGGTTACCTTTCTTTTGGGAGCTGCAGCCCAATTGGGTGTCTTTGTAGCCCTTATTATAGCAGTTTTGTTAGGATTTAATTTAAAAGAAGCCGCTGCTATTGGAATTATTGGAGGAGCTGATGGGCCAACAGCCATCTATTTGGCTTCCAAAACAGCTCCTCATCTTATTGGAGCCATAGCAGTAGCTGCTTATTCTTATATGTCTTTGGTACCTATTATTCAACCACCAGTTATGAAATTATTAACAACTCCAGAACAGAGAAAAATAGTTATGAAACAATTAAGGCCTGTTTCAAAACTAGAGAAGATCTTATTTCCAATAATCAGTACAATTCTGGTAGGCTTAATATTACCTACCTCTGTTCCTATTATTGGAATTTTGATGCTGGGAAATTTATTTCGGGAATGTCTGGTAGTTGATCGATTGTCTAATACTGCACAAAATGAACTTATTAATATAGTAACCATATTTTTATCGCTTTGTGTTGGTGCAACTATGCAGGCAGAATATTTTCTGACCGTGGAAACAATAAAAATTATTACCTTAGGTTTAGTTGCTTTTGCCTGTAGTACAGCTGGGGGAGTTTTGTTTGGGCAGATATTATATAAATTTTCAGGTGGCAAGATTAATCCCTTGATAGGATCGGCAGGTGTATCTGCTGTACCAATGGCGGCTCGGGTAGTACAAAAAGTAGGTCAGCAAGCTAATCCTCGCAATTTTCTGTTAATGCATGCTATGGGACCTAATGTGGCAGGAGTTATAGGAACTGCTGTAGCAGCTGGTGTCTTTTTAGCCTTGTTGCAATAAGAAATTTTCATAGGGGGAAGTAATTTAACCTATAATTATAGATAAATAGAATAATATTAGAATATGATAAAAAAATTAGAAAGTTTTTTAAGATTTAGTAGATGATGTAGAATTGGAAATAAATAAAATGATAGAGAATAATAAAGAAGAGGGAAAATATAGTAATAGTTATGATATCAAAATAACAACAGAAAATAATGAAATAGTAGAAAAGCAAAAAGTTCAAAAGAATGTAGTAAACAAAATCAAGATTACTGATACTACTCTACGAGATGCCCATCAATCTTTATTGGCTACCCGGATGACTACTGAAGAGATGATTCCTATCTGTGAATCTTTGGATAGAGTAGGCTATTATTCCATGGAAGTTTGGGGAGGGGCAACTTTTGATAGTTGTATGCGCTATTTAAATGAAGACCCCTGGGAAAGACTGAGAATATTAAGAAAAAAATTACCTAATACTAAATTACAGATGCTTTTACGAGGTCAAAATATTCTTGGCTACAAGCATTATCCGGACGATGTGCTAACTGAATTTATAAAAAGAGCTGTAGGTAATGGCATAGATATTATCAGAATTTTTGATGCCTTAAATGATCTCAGGAATATGGAAAAAGCTTTTGAGGTAACCAAGAAAGAAGGGGCACATGTCCAGGGTGCCATCTGTTATACTATTAGTCCTGTTCATAGTACCGAACTTTTTGTCCAAATGGCTAAAGAGATGGAAGTAATGGGAGCAGATTCAATTTGTATTAAAGATATGGCCGGTTTAATATCTCCCTATGATGCTTATGAATTAGTAAAAAAAATCAAAGAAGCTATTTCGGTTCCACTCCAGCTGCATACTCATTCTACCAGTGGAATGGGAATAATGTCATACCTGAAGGCAATTGAAGCAGGAGTTGATGTAATTGATACCGCTATTTCCTCTCTAGCTCTACAAACTTCTCAACCACCACTGGAACCAATAGTGGCCACTTTAAGAGGTGGAGAAAAAGACACAGGATTTGATCTAAAATTACTTTTTGAAATTTCCACTTATTTTAAAAAGGTTAGGGAAAAACATAAAGATATGGAATCAAATATCGATAATGTGGATACCAGGATTTTAACCTATCAAATTCCGGGAGGAATGTTATCTAATCTGTCCTATCAATTACGTCAGCAAAAGATGGAAGATAAATATGAAAAGATAATAGAAGAGATACCAAAAGTCAGAAAAGATATGGGGTATCCACCTTTAGTTACTCCAACCAGTCAGATTGTAGGTTCCCAGGCGACTTTTAACATTATATCTGGTAAGCCATATAGCATAATTTCAGAAGAGGTAAAAAATTATCTAAAAGGATATTATGGTCGCCCGCCCGCGGCAATATCGGAAACACTTTTAAAAAAAGCAGGAATTAAGTCAGAAGATATCATTCCAGAAAGACCCGCTGATAGATTAGAACCAATGGTAGAGAAGGCAACAAAAGAAATAGGCTATCTGGCTCAGGATATGGAAGATGTTTTATCTTATATCTTATTTCCCCAGGTAGCAAGGGAATTCTTAAAAAAGAAAGCTGCTACTCGATGCCGAATAGGATTAGAAATATTAAATGGTCAACATTATTACGATGAAATAGGTTACCCTGTATAATAAAGTAAGATATATTAAAAAAGAATAAGAATAAAAAAAATGCATCTTGATATTTAAAAAGGTGCTTTTTTTACAAGTATTTTCAGATATGTTAAAATGATTTATCTTTTAAGATTGATTTTCTGAAAAGATGAGTAGGAAGATAACCAAAGTTTCCACATTAAAGAGCATGACTAGAATAAGATGGAAATAAAGAGGGGATATTCAAGGGGAACACCCTGTCCCTGCGGGACACCATTCTTAAGAGGGGATTTTTCTTCTTGATTATTGTAATTGCCAGGCAATTTGGGAGGAATAATGAAGTTTAGTCATAAAAAGGTACTTATTTTTTTTATCTTTCTTGCCTTTATTTTATCGGTATTTGTGGCCTTTCAACGGAATAAAATGGAAAGTAGTTTCAGACAAGTAGAAATGGCAATAGGCTTAAATAAAGTAAGAGAATTAGCAATAAAGGCTGGTATTGATGAAGATGAATTACTGTCTAAATTAAAAATAAGCGGCATCACCAGTATGGCTGTTCCCGAAGATACCATTGAACTATTGGCCACTCAGGGTAAAATAACTTACTTCGATACTAATGAGATGGCAAAATTAAGCTGGTTATCGAAAGATCAAATTTTGGCTAACAGACCAATTTCAGCTGGGAATCTGCTACTAATCACTCAGGATTATTCTCTTTTTCAGAGAATGAAAGATTCTTTTAAAACTTATCTTAGCCAGAAACAGGTTGAGGAATACTTTTTTGATAAGG
Organism: Candidatus Oleihabitans oleiphilus; assembly: GCA_018054125.1. Taxonomy (GTDB): domain Bacteria; phylum Atribacterota; class Phoenicimicrobiia; order Phoenicimicrobiales; family Stramentimicrobiaceae; genus Oleihabitans; species Oleihabitans oleiphilus. The sequence continues at coordinate 27,917 of JAGPKD010000008.1, forward strand.
GGCAATATGGTCTAATAATAACCGGGGATCAAGAAGAATTAATGAAATTAGGTTTGGGATTTTCCAAGGAAGATATTAGCAAAGTAGCGGATTTTGGTTTTGAGGTAATTTTACGTCCCAAAAATTCAGTAAGGATAAACACAGAAATTATTCAACAAAAACTATTAGCATTAGAAAAAATAGAAAATATTTCTATGATCATATTTGATGAAGAGGAAGTTCTTGGTTACCCATCTGCTGACCAACTTATGTTAACAGCAAAATTCTTACAAGAGAATGATTATCCTTTTGGGATTATTGAATTTACCTCCCAAAAAGGAATTGCTACTATTGCTTCTGCCTGTAGCAAACTGGCAGTAAGGGTACACAGCATTACCAAAGAGGAAATGGAAAAAATTGTTCCAGCTAAGGCCATCGATAGGTGGATTAGGGCAGCTCAAGAAAGAAATATTCGACTTTTTTACCTGCATCCCTTTTTAAATGTAAGAGAAGGAAATTTGGTGGAAGTAAATCTGAACTACATTGATAGTATCAGAAAGGAATTATCTCGAAGTGGCTTTTCTATCGGTAAGGCTAGTTTGTTTACGGATTATCAGCTACCGTTGGCTTATATTTATATTATAGGGATGGGAATTATTGCTGCCTTTATAATTTTAGGACGGGAATTTTTTGACTTTCAAGATAAATATATAGTTTTTTTGCTTATAATTGGCTTCTTTTTAATCTTCCTCATTAATTTTATGGCAGGCAAAATAATATTAATGAAAGTACTTGCCCTTACCAGTGCCTTGACTTTCCCGGTACTTGCCATTATTACTAATAGAAAATTTTTAAGTGACCCCTATTCATCCGCTAATAATAAATCTTATTCTTTATCTTTTGATTTTTATTCCTATAAAGAGATGGTGAAAAGGATTATTTTTGGTATTTCCAGAATAATGATTATTTCCTTAATCGGTGGTTTGTTTATAAGTGCTTTGTTAACTCATTATAAATTTATCTTAGCAATACAACTATTCAGTGGTATAAAAATTTCCTATATTGTTCCTTTACTTTTGGTAGCAGTTTATTTATGGTGGAAAGGGGAAAAAGAGAAAACCTCTCTCATGGAGGAACTGAAAAGACCGATATTATTTGAACATACTCTTTTGCTTGGTATATTTTTAATATTCTTAGTAGTCTACCTTGCTCGTTCTGGCAATTTTTCCTTTTTACCAGTACCAGCAATAGAAGAAAAGATGAGATTATATTTAGAGAAAATTTTAATAGCAAGACCAAGAAATAAAGAATTTTTAATAGGTTATCCTCTACTGTCTCTGGCTGTTGCTATGAATTATTTAGGAATAACTTATTTGAAATATGTAATCATCATTATGGGAACAGTGGCCCCCATTACTGTGCTCAATACCTTTTGTCATGTTCATACCCCAATTTCTTTTTCCTTGTTAAGAACCTTCCATGGCTATTGGCTGGGATTATTATTTGGTATTATCCTGGCTACCATTTTTTATTATACAATAAAGTTTTTTAGGAAAAGGTTCCATGAAAAAAGGAATTAATAGTCTTAACTCTATTATGATTTCAGGATATTTTGGATTTGCTAATTGTGGAGACGAAGCCATTTTAATGGCCATGATTCAGGATTTATCGAGATATATGCCAAGAGAAAATATAGTGGTTCTTTCTCAATCTCCTCATAAAACGAAAGAAACATACCAGGTTAATTCTCTATATCGTTTAAATCCTTTTGCGATTCTTGCTCAAATGAAAAAAACAGCTGTTTTCATAAGTGGGGGAGGTGGTTTGTTACAGGATGTAAGTGGAAGAGGATTCAGTATAAGTTATTACCTGGGTCTAATTTTTTTTGCTAATTTATTTAAAATTTCTACTGTTATCTATGCTCAGGGAGTAGGACCAGTAGAAAAACAGCTTAATAAAAAATTAATCAAATTAGTTTTAAATAAAGTAAATCTAATTATAGTTAGAGATGAAAACTCTAGTAGCCTGCTACAAGAATTAGGTATCAAAAAAGAATTGATTTCAGTGGGTGCCGATCCTTCTTTTTTATTAAAGCAAGAAAAATTAGCGGATAGCATAATAAACAAATATCAATTAATTTCTGAACCGGGAATATTAACTGATGCTAATACTAATAATTTAATTATAGGTCTAGTACTCAGAAATTGTAAGGAAATAGAACAAGACTACGAGTCTAAAATTACCCAGTTGGCCAAAATAGTAGCTTTTTTAGTGGAAAAGTTCCCAGCAAAACTGATTTTGATACCTTTTCAGATTGGTGCTGATTTAACCATAATTAAGGATATCTTCAAAAAAGTAGATCATCCTTCAGTTGCCTGCTTGGAAGAAGAAATTAATCCTGCTCAAATGTTGTCTCTTTTTTCTCACCTCTCTTTGATAATTGGAATGAGGTTTCATTCCCTTGTTTTTGCCACTATAAATAATAAGCCGTTTCTAGCCCTGGACTATGACCCCAAAGTAAGGAATTATATTTACTCCCTAGGCCTTCCTGAATTATTGTTAAATATGAATCAATTAACTGTGAAAAATGTGAATAATAAGATAGAATATATTAAAGATAATCAGGAAAAAATTAAGTCTATTTTAAATTCAGCAACAGAACAATTTCAAAAGAAGGCAATCATGGCCAGTAATATGTTAAAGGAATTTATTGAGCAGAAATATCTTAGAAGCAGGGAGGAATAAAAAGATACTTGATACGAATGTTTCATGTTTTCAAGACTTTTCCTAACAAAATACATGCTTTGTGGGATATTAATATTCATATTAAGAAAGGGGAATTTGTTTTTTTGGTAGGGCCAACCGGTGCCGGTAAAACAACCTTCTTAAAATTGATTTATCGGGGGATCCTGCCTACCAAAGGTCAGGTGATTGTCGATGGAGTTAATTTATCTAGATTAAAACCCTCCTTAATTCCTTATTTAAGAAGGGAGATTGGAGTGGTATTTCAAGATTTTAAACTTCTTTATGATCGAAATGTATTTGAGAATGTGGCATTCAGTTTAAGAGTGGTAGGCGCTAAGAATGCTATTATTAAAAAAGAAGTAAATGAAATACTGAATATTATTGGGCTTTCTCATAAGAAAAATACTAATCCTCATCTGCTTTCTGGTGGGGAACAACAAAAACTATGTATAGCAAGAGCCATAGTAAGCCGTCCTCTAATACTATTGACTGATGAACCAACCGGAAATTTAGACCCAGAAACTTCCTGGGAAATAATGAAATTATTATTCAAGATTAATGTTTGGGGAACTACAGTGGTGGTAGCATCTCATGATAAATTAATGGTCGACAAAGCGCAAAAACGGGTTATCAGATTAGAACAGGGAGAAGTTGTTTCTGATACAAAGAAAGGAATCTATTCTCAGTAATGCTTAGAAATATCCTTTTTTATGTTAAAGAAGCTTTTCTTAGTGCTAAAAAAAATATGGTCATGAGTTTAGCTACTATAATTAGTTTAACTGCTACTCTGATCATCGTGGGGATGTTTCTAATTATCTCTTTCAACATTGATAAATTTATTGCTGATATAGAGTCACAATTGATAGCCGTTGCTTATTTAAAAGATGATCTTTCTGAAGAGGTAATCAAGAAATTAGTTCAAGAGGCCAGCGAGTTACCGGGGGTAAAAG
>JAGPKD010000067.1 GCA_018054125.1 Candidatus Oleihabitans oleiphilus
CTTTATTCCCTTCATAAATTTTTCCGTCACCTCAGGTTCACAGATATAGTAAAGTATTCTAACATTAGTTATCAGTTCTTAATTATTTACAAAAGAGTCTGATAATATAAAGACAATATGGTAAAAAGAATAATGGTTATTATCGTTCCCAGAGATAGGGTATTTAAAATATAAGGTTGAGTATTTTCTTTAGATATAAAAAGAGGGATAACAAATGGTGGCGGTAAAATCACTAAAGAATACAGAGCTACTTGATATATTAAATCTAATTGCAAGATTGGTTTAAATAAAAAATGACTGATTAATATGGCTAATAGTAACAAGAAGACAATGCGCAGGGTTATAATTTTTAACGGTAGCTTAAAATCTCCCCAAGATAACTTAATTTCGTATCCGATAATAATCAAAATAAGAGGAATGGTGACCTCAGATAATAAAGCCAAAGTTTCTAATAAACCTCTTAAGAAAAAGTTTTGAGACATTATTATTTTTAAACCGGTAATATTGATAATTAGACCAAGAATAATGGCAATAATAATTGGTGATGAAAAGAATTTTTTTATTAACCAGGTATAATTAGCAGTTCTTTGATTCAGGTAATACAGTATGGCCATTAAAATAAACCAGACATAAAGTTCTTGCCCTAAATCCATGAGAGCGATATACTTAACATTATCCAGTCCATAAATTGCTCCAAAAAGTGGAATTCCCAGCATCCCTACTTCAAAGCCGGTAAATAGTAACGGAAAATATGGATCCGATAATCCGAAATAGGGAGAAACTGCTTTGCCTAATAACAGCATCACCAAGTTGACTGAAAATATAGTCACTACAATTATCCAGTAATCTGTTCTAATTTCCATATTTAAAAAAGCATTAAATAACAAAGCCGGAAGAGTAATAGTGACAATAAACTTTTTTAGCTCTTCCAAAGTTTTCTCTGAAATAAATTTTTTGACTTTAAAAAAATAGCCTATAAATAAAAAAATGAATATGGGTATTATTTTCTCTAAAACTTGCAATAGAATTACCTTCTTATCTTCTTAATAATTAATTATTTTATACCTTTAGCTGAAAGTAAGCAAATAGAGAACTGCCCACTGGCCACTGTATCAGTTCAGGAAAACCTCTTGACAAATGAGAAAAAATGAAATATTATTTTTTATCAGAAATCTAAGGAAGGAGCTGAAAAAATGCCGACCTATGAATATCAATGTAAAAAATGCAGTTATGTTTTTGAAAAATTTCAAGCTATTACGGATCCACCATTGCAACAATGTCCCAAATGCAATGGAGAAGTATTTCGTTTGATCAGTAAGAATGGTAGCTTCATCCTGAAAGGAAGTGGTTTTTATAGCACAGACCATCGCAGAACTAATTTACCAAAAGAGAAAGCAAGTATTAGCCAAGACAAAACCACCAAAAAAGATTCCGAAAGCTCTGTAGGTAATTTTAAACCTACTGCTGATAAAACCCAAAAAGAATCTGCCTCCGCCAATGTTTAAAGTAAAGAGGAGACCTTCCCCTTTATTTAAATTAGAGGGGACTCTCTTCTTTTTTCTTTTTCTCCAGTACCTTTTGCGAAAACTTTTCCAAGTCTATAATAAACCGCTCTACTTCTCCCTCTCCTATTTTTTCCACTTCATCAAAAGCGGTAACTTCAAAGATAAGACGATTCTGAAAAACATCCTTCAATTCTGCCTGGGCAGTCACAGTCATTCCTTCTGGTGTAGGTGCTAAATGTTTTATAGTAATAGAGGTAGCAACAGTAATATATCCTGGCGGTAAATCTTTTTTGACTGCTTCTACTGCCGCGTTATCCATCAGAGAAACAAGCATGGGGGTAGCAAAAGAAGGGGGCATTGGTTTACAAAATTTTTCAGCCATATTATCCGGACCAACCACCATTTGAGCAACTCCCTTTAATCCTTTTGGTAAATTAAATTCAACCATTTTGACCTCCTGATTATATTATTTTTAATTCAATAACACAAGATATTCAAGGGGAATCCTTCCCCTTGAAAACCCCTGAAATAAAATACAATTCAAGAAAATGCTATCTTGTTTACCAACAAGATAATCAGGGGGCTTCGCCCCCTGAAACCCCTCATCATCACCCTCACCTTACCTCTCCCTTCTAAGGGAGAGGATTAGAGAGATGGTGTAAAAATATAAAATATATTATTTCTTATCTAAAAAGAGTATCTTATAGTATCAGAATTTTTTTGAAATTTCGATAATAATTAAATATTATTCCATTTCATAGTTAGGAGCTTCCTTAGTTATTATTATATCATGGGGATGGCTTTCTCTTAAAGCGGCATTGGAAATTTTAATTAAACGACTTTTTTCCTGTAATTCTTTAATATTTGCCGCACCACAATAAGACATGCCTGCTCTTAGCCCACCCATCAACTGAAAGACACAATTGGATAGCGGACCCTTATAGGGTACTCTTCCTTCAATCCCTTCCGGAACCAACTTACTACTTTCACTCTCCTCCTGGAAATAGCGGTCCTGACTACCCTCTTTCATAGCACCGATAGAACCCATTCCTCGATATTCTTTATAACTTCTCCCCTTATATAAAACCACTTCTCCAGGGCTTTCTTCAGTACCAGCAAAGAGACTACCAATCATGACCGAATCAGCGCCGACTGCTAAAGCCTTACAGATATCACCTGAATAGCGGATACCTCCATCGGCAATTAGGGTAACATTACCTTCCCGACAAGCTCTGGCACACTCTTTAATAGCATAGACTTGGGGTACTCCTACTCCAGTTACTATTCTGGTAGTACAGATGGAACCGGGTCCAATTCCCACTTTAACAGCATCTACCCCTGCTTCAATCAATCGCTTAGCTCCTTCATAAGTTGCCACATTCCCACCAATCAGTTCTATGCTATATCTTTTCTTAATTTCTCTAATAATATTAAGCACTTTCTCTGAATCGGCATGAGCGGTGTCGACCACCACCACATCGGCATGCGCTTGTATAATGGCCTCCACCCGCTGGAAGGTGTCAGTGGAAATACCTACTGCTGCTCCTACTCTCAAACGTCCATTGGCATCTTTACAGGCACTGGGGTATTGTCTGACTTTTTCAATATCCTTAATGGTAATCAAACCTTTTAGGATATACTGGTCATCCACCAGTGGTAATTTTTCAATACGGTTTTGATGTAATATCTTTTTGGCCTCCTCTAATGTTGTTCCCACTCTACCAGTAATTAATGGCTCTCGAGTCATTACCTGGCTAATCTGTATTTCTACATCATCTAAAAAACGGATATCTCTATTGGTCAGTATTCCCACTAACTTTTTATCATGATTTACCACCGGGATACCAGAGATATGATAATGCTGCATCAATTCCAGGGCCTCTTTAACCATTCTATCTTCCGTTAAGGATATCGGTTCCACAATTACTCCACTCTCCGAACGCTTCACTCTATCAATTTCCCGAACCTGTTCCTGAATAGTCATATTCTTATGAATTATGCCTATACCACCTTCTCGGGCAATAGCTATGGCCAGCCTTGATTCGGTTACCCGGTCCATTGCTGCACTCACCAGTGGGATATTAAGATTGATATTTCTGGATAATGAGGTATGTAAATCAACCTCTTTTGGGACTAACTTAGAGTTTTGAGGAACTAATAAAACATCATCAAAGGTAAGGCCATCTTCTTTAATTAACTTATTCTCCCACATCATATACCCTCCTTCCGCCTCATTTCTGCCCAGACCTATTTCGGTTACTGGCTCAGATAGAACTTTAAACCATCTTATCTTTTCTTAAATTAGATGTCAATATTCCCAATATTGAGGTCATAAATTATTTTTAAGCCCTTTAAGGTAAGCAGAGGATCAATTTCATCGAAGAGGGAGCAATTTTTCCCCATCAATTTAGCTAATCCGCCAGTAGCAATGACTCTGGGCTTCCCCTTTAATTCTTTTTTAAAGCTTTCAATTAATTCTCTGGTTAATCCTAAATGACCCAGGAAAAGACCGGATTGAATGGCTTTCACGGTAGTTCGACCAATGGCATATTCAGGTTTTATCAACTCTACCTTGGGTAGCTTTGCTGTCTTTTCAAATAGGGCATTACTGGATAATTCCAAACCAGGAGCTATCGCTCCACCAATATAATTTCCCTCCTCATCCAGGGCACAAAAAGTAGTGGCAGTTCCAAAATCAATAATAATAGCCGGAGCTCCATAAAATTTATAAGCTGCTACCGCATTGGCAATTCGGTCAGCTCCTACTTCTTCCGGGTAATCGATCTTTATCTTGATATTCAAGTTTATTTTAGAGCTCACTAAAAGGGGCTTAGTATGGCAATAATCTCGAGACATCTTATTTAAAATCCATATTAAAGGAGGAACAACACAGGATATCACCACTGCTTTAATATCATTAAAGGTCACCCCCTGTTCAGCCAGTAGATTTTTAAAGAGTATGGCAAACTCATCTTCCGTTTTCCTCAAATCAGTAGAGATACGCCAATGAGATTTGAGATTATCTTCCTTAAATATTCCGATAACCGTATGGGTATTTCCTACATCAATTACCAGTAACATTATAACTTTTCCTCCTTTATCAAAAAACTCTAACTATAAAACTTTCCCTTCCCTATTCCCTCGAAAGGAGAGGGTGAAGATGAAGACGTCAAAATATATTACCCCTATTTAGAAAATAATACTTTAAAAGAAAAGGAGAACCAGTATTAAAAAGCCGGCCCTCCTTTTCTTATTTATTTATTATTAGTCATCCTTAATAAATATCTTATAGTATTTATTATTTACTATTATATCTATATTTTTATATCTAATTTATATATTTACATTTACATTGTTATTCCAATTCCGCAATCTTAATGGGAACATAGTAAGTGTGATTGCTGCGGAAAACTAACAGAAGTAAGGTATCACCTGGTGTTAAATTACTTATAATGCTTTCCCATTCTTCCACAGAGGATACCTCTTTTCTATTTGCTTCCAGAATAACATCACCTCTTCTTAAGCCCATATTATCAGCAGAGCTTCCTGGAATAACATCGGTAATTATCAGGCCTTTTACCCAGGGTAAACCGACCTCTCGAGCAATTTCTGGAGTTACTTTCTCAACATTAATACCGGTCTGCTCGGAAAAGACCTTTTCTTTGGTTTCTTTGGTGACCTGGTCTTCCTCGGTAGGCATTTCCCCTAACTTTACCACAACAGATAATTCTTTTCCATTTCTTTTTACCTTCAAGGTAGCCTTATCACCAATCTCTAAATCACGAATAGTATCCTGCAATTCCTGGGGGTTATTTACCTCTTTTCCGTTCACCGACAAGATAATGTCACCACGAGATAAGCCTGCCTCTTCAGCAGGACTACCTTCAACTACATCACCAATGAGTACTCCTTCTGCTTTGTCCAGTTTAAACTGTTGAGCAATCTCTGGGGTTACTTCCTGAATGTAAACCCCTAACCAGGCCCGTCTTACCTTTCCCAGAGTAATTAAGTCATTGAGGTTTTTTTTGGCAATATTAACTGGTATGGCAAATCCAATACCCTGGGCATAGGGGATTATAGCAGTATTAATCCCCACCACCTCGCCATTAGTATTTAAAAGAGGACCACCACTGTTTCCGGGGTTAATTGCCGTGTCGGTTTGAATTAGATTACGATATTCATGACCATCTGAACCAGCAGAAATATTTCTACCTTTAGCACTGACCACCCCCATAGTAACAGTCTTCTCCAGGCCATAAGGATTACCAATAGCTATCACAATTTCCCCCACTTTTAACTCATCGGAATCTCCCATTTTTGCTACTGGAAGGTTATTAGCATCAATCTTGACAATAGCCATATCAGTAGTAATATCTGAGCCAATCACTTCACCATTAAAACTACGTCCATCTGACAGAGTTACCTTTATCTCTTCTGCTCCATGAACAACATGTTCATTGGTCATAATGTAGCCCTCTTTATCCACAATAAATCCTGAACCAGCACCTTTTTGGGGAATTCTTCTTCTGAATTCTTCATGCTGTTCGAAAAACCACTCAAAGATGGGATCATTAAAAGCAAAGGGAGTAGTCTGGACGTAACGAACTACATCAATGTTTACTACTGCTGGTCCTACGCTCTCAGCAATCTTGGCAATATCATCACTGAGTGATTTAAGGGTCGCTTGTTCTTCACCAGCAAAAACTACCATCTGAAAAGTGGTAATGAACATAAAAGCCAGCACTAACATGGTTAAGCATATATTTTGTTTTCTCCTTAAGCAAATATTAAACATATTTTTTCCTCCTCATTTTATATAAATAATTTTTAAAGTCTTTAATTTTTTTGTAAATTTTTCATCTAATAAATTTTCTTTACTATATTACTTAATTTATAAGTAAAAATTTTTTGACTTGAGAAATCATCTCCTTATCATTATTTTTAATTTCTTAATTAGTTTCCACTATAACTTTATCAACTCATTATATTATAGAAAGCAATTTCTATGCCAAAATGTTGTCAATTATTTCCCTTCCTTTTTTCCCTTAACATCATTACTATTAAATACTATCTTATTTTTTAACGGTCAAAATAGATATTTTTCCCGGTTACCGAACAGGGTATCCCCATCACCAAACTGGCCTCTATAAATCCCGCTTTTTTAGCAACAACGCCAATCCGATACATAATTCGGTTATCAATACCAAGTAAGGAAGCCATCTTCACAGCAGAACCGAGGGCAATCCCCATATCTAAAATACGCAAAGCACACTGGGGTCCATCAAATTCCGAGCCCTTATGCGACTGGCGTTCCTCACAATTATTAAATCCACAAGCACCACAATTAAGACCTACCGACTGAGCATTTTCTAAACCAATCAGTAATACTGCAACTGAATTTTTAACATTTTCTCCATCACGATCAAAGTTTCTTTTGTTATGTTCCCTTCCATAGTTAATCATCTCTTCTCCTAATTTTACTACTTCTTCTCCCGTTAACATTTTAATCACCACAAAATCCTTGCCAGCTGCCTTGGGAGCTGTTCGAGCCGATAAGGCCATTAATTCTACCGCGTTTTTAAGTACCTCTTCTGGATTAACATAACCTAATTGATTGCTCATTATATTTCTCCTTTGTCTAAAATTTCTAAATATATTCAAGGGAAATCCTTCCCCTTGAGAACCCCCAATTAACCTTAAGGTAATATTCATCACCCTCACCTTACCTCTCCCTTCTAAGGGAGAGGGATATGGTGATGAGCATAACTGTATTTAGTTT
>JAGPKD010000068.1 GCA_018054125.1 Candidatus Oleihabitans oleiphilus
TCCAGTAAAGATAAATAGCTAAAAGCGAAATACCTGAAGTGAGTTTTCAGTAGTAATTTGGGCAATTTCTGACACTTGTAATCCTTTTAAAACAGCAATTTTTTGAGCAATTATCGGTATATATTGTGGTTCATTCGGTTTACCTCGGAAAGGATGAGGAGTTAAAAAAGGAGAATCGGTCTCCAGCAAAATTCTACTCAGGGGAATTTCTTGAACTACCTGGCTTAATTTTTTAGCATTCTTAAAAGTAATAATTCCACCTATTCCGAAATAAAATCCTTGCTCGATACACCATTTGGCCATCTCTAAGTCACCAGAAAAGCAATGTAAAATCACTTTCATCCCTACTGCTTTTTCTGCCAGAATTCTCCTGGTATCTTCATTGGCCTCGCGGTTATGAATGATTACTGGTAAATTATATTTCTTTGCTAATTCGATTTGTTGACCAAAAGCTTTAATTTGTTCATCCCGAGAACTATGTTGATAGTAATAATCAAGCCCTATTTCTCCTATGGCAATATTTTTAGGATGAGATAGCATTTTTTCTAATAAAAGTAAACCTTCCCTGGTCATTTTTTTACTTTCATGAGGATGAAAACCTACTGCAGTGTATACCTTTGGAAATTGGTCGGCATAAGATAAGTTCTTCTGGCAGGAGACTAAATCTACTCCAATAGTAATAATTCTACTAACCCCATTATTTTCAGCATCAACAATTACCAAATCGAGGTCTCTTTTTATCAAATCTAAATGGGCGTGTGTTTCTATGTATTTATCAATTATTATACTTTATCCTCCTGTTCCCTAAGATATGCAAGGAGAGTTCTACCCCTTTAAAACCCCCAAGCCACAATCCAACTTATTCACCTGCGGTAAATTTAAACATACTCGCTTTAGTCTCTTCCAGCATTTCCAAATTATTTAATTTTCTTAAATTAATTCCCAACTCTGAAGTAATAGGTTTAAGTAGTTGAAAGGCCTCTTCTTTTTTAACAAATATTTCCTGGGGAAGAAATCCAATCTCTTCTGCAACTTTCAAGAATTGCCTTGGAAACTCATCTATACATTCTGCCGGTTTTGCTAAATTGTGACTGAATATAAAACCCGAATTATGGTCTACCCATAAAGCCACATAAGGATAAAAAGGTCTTTCATCTCTTTCTTTTATGGCATGCGGATAATAAAAGAAATCCGCCTCCCAGATACCCTGGCGATGAGGAATCCGATCCTTTATTCTCTCCAAACGCACCCTGTCACTCTCAGTAAGCTTTACCCTAATTTCCGCCTTCTCTAAGGGTAATGGCTCCATCCATATATCTCTCCATGATAAATCATTTTCCTTCTTTTGCCTTTGGGGGATTCGTACTAAATAACGATTTTCCGCAGGAGGAGTAAGCATTTCTGAATCATCTTTAAAACGGAGAGAGACCTCAATTGCCTGCTTTAGGCATAAGGTCAAATATCTCGCCTCTTCACTAGTCAAATACCAGGGAAAGCAGCCAGGCTGATAACTCCTGAATAATGGCCAAGATTTAGGCCCACTAAATTTTAAACCAAGTTCTTTTATTAATTTAAGATCTTCTTTCTCTAAATATTTTCTGTCTTCAAAGGAAGCCATAAGTAAATTTTGAGTATCGAGCACTTCCTCAAGAGAGGGACAAAGACTTCCTGTTCGAATTTTTAAGTATCCATCTAAACCCTCGCTACCTAAATATACCCCTAAGGCATAATGTTCTCCTGCTCCTCCCATAACACAACAATATCCAATCTCCCCGTTTTCCGGGTTTTGCACTCCAAATATATCCGTATCCCACATCCAATCCCAACACTTTATGTTCTTAAACTCTATCGCTGCAGCATACAAATCTTTCCATTCTTGAATGGACGGCTTTTTGTCATTCATTTTTTATCCTTCCTCTTTTAAAAAATTAAAAAATAAAAAAAGGGGGGGCAGACACCTATTAATTATATTTATTCTATGATGGCCTTGTTGAAATATAAGTTTCAAAGAAAAAACTTATATTTCAAGACCTGCCCCATCATTTTTCACTAAAGAAGATTATTAACTTCTTCATTCCTCTCCCTTAGAAGGAGGTATTATCATCACTATCCTCATTCCTCTCCCTTAGAAGGGAGAGGTTAGGTGAGGGTGAAGTCTTACCTTATTCTTACCTTAAAGCCTTCCTTATCCTTTTCAAAATGCTAGGTTGCTATTTAACTAAAATACGGAATATGATTTGGTCATTGCGAACCTGTTATCTTTGTTTACTGATAGTATTTTTGGTAGTTGTAATAGTGGTAATTGTAGTAATAACCTTCTCTTTTCAAATCTACCTTGTTTATTACTACACCCAAAATTTTGGCTTTCGATTTCTCCAGTAAATTTTTGGCCTGTTTAACTGCCTCTCTATGCACTTTTTTTACTTCCACTATCAATAGAACACCATCAACCTGGTTGGCCAGAATAAGAGCATCTGCAAATCCAATAACTGGTGGAGAATCAAGCAAAATTATATCAGCATTATCCTTTAATTCTTTTATAATTCCACTCATTTTTTTTGAACTTAATAATTCATAGGGGTTAGGAGGAATAGGACCAGAAAAAATATAAGAGAGATTGGGATGGGGACTGTCAGTCTTTATGACCTCAGTTATCTTTTTATCTCCCACCAGGGCATTGGTTAATCCCTGGTGATTATTTCCCTTAAATATTTTATTTATCACCGGCCGTCTAAGGTCACAGTCACAGATAATCACCTTTTCTCCATTTAGAGCCATAGTTAAGGCTAAATTGGAAAGCAATATTGATTTACCCTCTCCCGGGACTGAGGAAGTTACCAGTATAGATTGGAGAGGATGATCGCTAGTAGTAGTAAATTTAAGATTGGTTCTCAGGGTTCGAAAGGCTTCCGCTATCGGTGAGCGGGGGTCATCTCTGATAATAAAGGTCTGAGAATAATCTTTCTCTCCTTCTTTTTTCTTTAACCTCATCATAGCTCCTTTTTAATTAGCTTCTTCTTAATTACCTATTTCTTGATTTTCTTACTTCTTAATTACTATCCTATTGTGTTCTATTTATTTTCCCTTTTTTATCTTTTTTCAGCTGATGATTAAAATCGACATAGGGAATGGTACCCAGGACGGGTAACTCCAGATACTGCTCCACCTCTTCCTTACTTTTAAAGGAATGGTCCAGAAATTCCATAAAAAATACCAGCATTATAGAGAGCATTAATCCCAATACCCCTCCAATAGCCAGGTTTAACATTTTACGAGGTTTAATAGGTTCTTCGGGGATTAATGCCATATCAATTACTCTAATATCTCCTAACTCCATAGCCTCGCTGATGCGCGCCTCTTGATAACTTTCCAATAATATCAGATAAATATTTTCTGCCACCCTTACTGCTCGCTCCAAGCGGGCTAATTGGATCTCCTTTTCCGGTAATTTTTCCAATCTTTGTTCATACTGGGTTATAATTTGAGAAATGCTTCCGCTTTTAGTCTCCAAAGAAATCACAGTGGTTTCCAAAGAAATCATGCGGGAAAGTAGTTCTTGATAAATCGGATTCACACTTGATATTTTAGAACCTACAATCTCGGCAACTTTCTGGCTAATTTCATTCTCAATTTGTTTTATTTGAATTTCCACTTCGGTCACCTGGGGACTGCTCTCCGAATATTTTTCCTTTAGAGCAGCAAGTTGAATCTGCAGATCGGTTAATCTGTTTTGTAACTGCTGGACAATGGGATTGGTAGTAATAGTCTGAGAAGAAATAACTGTTTCCGATTGTTCTTTTAGTTGTTTCCTGATCTCCTCTAACTGAGTCTTACTCTCCGCAATTTGAGTATCCACTTCCAGTTTTTTTGCTTGAAAATTGGCTAATTGTTCAATATTCAGCTTGGTTTCTTCATCCAGATATAAGATATTTTCTCTTTGTTTAAAGGCTAACTTTTCTTCTTCGATAGATTTCAGTTCTTTCTCCTGGGCTAAGAGTTGCTCCTCAATAAATTTTTTGGCTTCACTAACCTGGGTACGATTGATAACCTGAGATTTTTCTATATAGGCCTCAGCTACCTTATTGGCAATATCAGCGGTCAATTGGGGATTATTACTTTCACTACTAATCTCAATTATGTTGGTATTTTTAACCAGATTTACCGAAAGGGAATCCATTATCTTTTTTAATTTCTCTTCTGGGCTTAATTGTTCATCTGGCTCTGGATTATTAGTGGCCGCCACACCCAGTAAATTAGCCACAAAACCCTTTAGTTTTAAAAAATCCAGAATATTGATTAGCCAGCGTAATTCGTCTTTTCTTTTCTGAAAATTTTCCTGTTGGGCTTTCTCAAATACATCTTCAGGTAATTTTGTTAGTACTTCTTCAGCAATACTGCGACTTTTGATAATTTCCACCTGGGTCTCAATATTATCACGTCCCCCCAACAGAATATTCATTTCGTTATCACCAAATAACTGAGTGGGATTACTGCCTTTTGCTACTAATACGGTAGTAGAGGCTTTATAAACTGGTGGGGTTATATAATTAACCAGAGTTATAACCAAAAAGGAAATAATAAGGACCCAAAAGATAATCCATTTCCTCTTGACTATTACTTGCATATAATCCTGCAAGGATATTTCCTCATCTGGTTCAAAATGCTCAGCCAACTGCTGGCCTCCTCTTAATATAGTAGTGAGTCATAAGTTTAGTCGATAGTTTATGGTTTTTAGTTATCAGCTTATAGTTTTCAGTTTATAGATAAAAGATGCGGGTAATCTCCCCTTCACTTCTACCCGTACAATAAATTACCTTAATTTATAAGTATTTTTCTAAAAATCTAATGGTAAGCTAAATATAGAATTAATAATTATTTTTACTTTAAGAGCTATATTTATTTACATTACAACATCGTTATATATTATTATATTACTTTAAGATATTACTTCAAGATGCTATAGATAGAAATACTGGTTTGAATAATATCCAGGGTATTTTCAATATTAAGTTCTGATAAAGGCCTGGTCGGTAGATAGACAATATCCTGCGGCTGGAGCGTGATATTCTGAGCCAGCTCCCCATCTTTTAGTATTTTCTTGAGATTTATTTCAAAAACCTGCTCATTTTCTTCCCTGATTACCTTAACTTCTTTCAGGGTAATGGTGCGCATTTCCAGTCCTTCCTGGTCGGAAGGGTATTCCCGAATGACCAGACAGGAGTCTAAACGTGCCTTATCGCTATAACCTCCAGCCAAAGAAATAGCCTCTATTAGAGAACAACTACCCTCAATGGCATAAAGTCCCGGACTTTTTACCTCACCTAAGACATAAATATTATTCTCTAAAGTCATGGGGATAAAAAGTGAGTCACCATATTCTAAAATAACATTCTGGCTCAAATCATTCTCCAGTAACAATCTCTCTAAATTAACCGGCACTACCTCACCATTTTGCCGACTAACAATAGCATTCTTTAGGTCTGCTTTGGACGTAAATCCATTAGCAGCAGAAATAGCCTTCAGGACATCTACTCTACCTTCCAGGGAATATAAACCAGGTGATTTCACTTCACCGCCTACTGAAATAGTGCTCAGCTCAAAAGCCTTAGGGACATAAAGAGAATCACCAGAGAAAAGTTGATAGTTCTGGCTCATATCATCCTGATAAAATAACTTCTCCAAATCAACCGGAATAACCTCCCCACTATCCCTGATAATAGTGGCATTCTTTAAACCAGCATTCTGGGTCAGACCTCCGGCAAAAGAAATGGCTCTTAAAACATTAGCCTTACCTGAAATAGGGAACAACCCAGGGGTTTTTACTTCACCCAATACTGAAATATCTGTAGTGCTAAAACTAATGACAGTTAAGCTTACCTGAGAGCTTTCCAAGGATGGTAGCACTCTTTTCATTTCTTGCACAATGGCTGTTCGCACCTCTTCCAAGGTTTTCCCGGCGGCATAGATTTGTCCATCCAGAGGCAAAGACATCATTCCGTCCGGCTGGACGGTTACCGTACTGGTAAGTTCGGGATAACCCCATAATCTAATTTCTAAAACATCTTTATAATTTAAGACGTAGTCTGGTGGTTGTTGTTCTATATTTTGTTCTTTATTTTGTTCTTTATTTTCTGGATTTTCTGAGTTAACATTAGCTGCCAGAATAGTATTGGAAAATAAACAGATACTACCTACCACCAATACTACCACCAATAAGGTAAAAATAATGATTCTGGAAATGTTTTTACTTTTAGAAATATTTTTAGCTAAAAGCTGTTCTTTTTTGGGCATAATTATATCTCCTTTCCTAAATTTCCTAAATTTCCTAAAGAAATTTCTAATATTTTAACAATTTTTAATCTTTAATTTTTTAAAATTCTAACTTAATTTCCACAGTCAGAGCAAGATTCTGGTTGTTTTGGTTTAGCTGATTATCCTCATTGTAAATATTCTGGAAAGAACCAGTTATTGATACTTGCCAATCCTCGCTCAAATCATAGGTTAAGGAAGCCTGAAAGCTATCTGATTTTTCTACAATACCTGATAAAAATCGATTTTCATTCGCTACTACTGGATCTGCCGGTAAGGGAATTCCTTTTTGACCTTCACCATGCCGCTGGTGAATATAAGTAAATTGCAGTGAGGTATCCTCATTAAATTGATGATTTATCTCAATAGTCAATTGATCGGCATCCGGTCCCAAAGGATGCCCCAGATATTCCCCTTGATAAAGATAATATTGCCATTCTGCTCGAGGATAATAAACATAGTTATTGATTCTGGTATATTCCAGCACCAGATCTGATTGGTAGTCTTCAAAGATATTAGGGATATAATTCCCTATGGTAAAACCATACCTTCCCGGAAAGGGGTTGTCCTTTTGATAAAAAATAAAATCATCAAACATAACCTCGCCATAGATTTTTACCCCATTATCAAAGAGATATTGACCATCTAACCCGATATTATAATTAATATTGTTCTCTTTTTCCGAAAGGTCAGGAAAGTTACTATAAATTTGTTGAATGAGATAATTAACCAGTGGAAAGGGAAGAGGATTAAAATAGCCTATCCCACAATCCTGGGCTGCCACAGCCGTTTCTGATAAAGCAACTCGCCAGGGAGTGTCAGGAGAATATTCAAAACGCTGTCCAAATAGCAGACGATTTTCATCCAGATAAGAAAAAAATTTGGTAAATTGCAGTTGGCCAAGAGCACTTGCTATCTGTTCCAGATCAAAATTGCCACTGTAGGAAATCATATCCAAAGGAGC
>JAGPKD010000069.1 GCA_018054125.1 Candidatus Oleihabitans oleiphilus
ATCCAACGAGTATTCCTTCCTTCATCCCAGCCATAATAGGGAGAGCCGGGTTTAGAAAGAGTGTAGATAATAGCCCGGTAGAGAGGTTGATGGTTGTGCCACTTTTCTTTTTCCTCGGGATATAGACTTACTAGTTTAATCAGTTCTAAGTTAGAAAAAGTAGTTTTCCACATCTCCCGCATATTTTCATTGCCGATCAGTTCTTCAGCCATCAGGGAAAAATATAGCTCGGTCTTTCCCTGGTCTATCGCTTCAAAATAGTCATAAATAAAATTTTCTTCTTTTATTTTGGCTACTTCATCTGGATAGAAGTCATATTCTGCTTCTTCCGGGCTGATTTTTTTGAGGGTCTCGGGGTCAAAATATTCCCGAGCTAAAAGTTCGCCGGTTATTCCGTCTACTGTATAAGTGGAAAACTGAGAGCTAAAAAGGAAAAACCATACCGGCTTCCCCTTAAATTCTTCGATTGAATGCTCAATAGTATAAATAGCACTGGGTCTTTCCCAGGAAGGAGCCCCAGCAGAAAAGGCCACCTGAGCCGCTTCTTGCATGGAAATTCCTGGTCTGTCTTTGGGAAAATCAGGAAGGATAGGAGATTCTCTTTTTAGATATTCTCCTCCTTCTTCTGTGGAAAAAATTTTACTGTCTTTAATTTCTAAATAATGCACTTGTTCATCTTGAGGACGAGCAAAAATAAAAATCCATTCCCAGGCCAGGTCGTTCTCCCCCCAATGATAATCTAACGTTCTAACATCAGGACCCATATACCACAAGACCGCTTCTGAATCCCATTTACAAGCCTCCTGGTAAGCCATTTTAGCTGCTTCTAAAGAGGTCAATTGAGGTGTCTCTCTTGTTTCTTTGGCTTGAATAGATAATGAAAAAATAAAGAAAAAAATAATTAAACACAAGAAGATTGCTTTGCTTCCAAAACTATTTTTTCTATAGACCATCATCTTTTTGCCTCCCTACTTATTTTTCAGGAAATTAATTAATGCTTATATTTTCTATATTTTACTTCTCATTTGGTATCTGATTAATAAGTCTTGCTAAAACCAGGAGCAAATTGTTTAGTAAACAGGATTATGCTCCCCTGATTAAAGGCTACATGATTATCATCAGGATTCAACCTTTCTACCCTGAAGAAAAAATTAGTCGCTCCAGCTATTAAGGACCTGGGAATAGTAATTAAACTCTGACAGGTATAACCAACCGGGTCATCTGATGAAGATATATTGGGCAAAAGTATTTCTTTGGTTTGAAAAACTCCTCCCATCTTTTGAGTTCCCGGAAACCAGCATATAAGCCTGAAAATTGCCGGGTAACCTCTTCTTCCATTTACCCTATCTGTAGCCAGGGCAGTAATATCCAGCATCAAATTATCATCACTGGAGGGAATATCCTGGAAAATCCACTCAGCATAATGCTGAAGAGCAGAATCCCTGAGCCAATACCAGCCGTTATTCAGGGAGCCATTAGAATAAAATTTATCAGCCTGATAGCCAAATAAGGTAATGACTTGCCTCTCTCTGAATTGCCCGGAAGATTCACTAGGGGGATAACTACCCGTTTCTGCTGCCCTCATGATGGCAATACTTTCAGCATGAAAAGCTAAATAATTATCTTCTGGTAAAATTCTCTCAATGCGTACAAATAGAGTTGTGGAATCCTGCATAATGACCCTGGGAATAATCACCTGACCATTACAGGTATAACTATGATGGTCACTGGACGAGTAGCTATTTGGTAAGGTAATCTCCTGAGTTATAAACGTTTTCCCACCAGGTGTTTCATAAATTAATAATAATTTTACCGGGAAACCTCTTCCTTCACCAGGATGACCAGGACGGTCTGCAGCAAGAGCAGTAATATCCAGCATCAGGTCAAAGTCTCCAGAAGGTATTCTTTCAAAAATCCATTGGGCATAATCCTGGAGGTCTGAGTCTCTAAGCCAGTACCAGCCATTAATCGAATCAACATTAGAGTCAAAATGGGCAGCAAGGTTAGGAACTCCCGCCTCAGAAAGCGGGGAAGTTAAAAGGGTAAAGATAAGAACAGCCCCAAAAATTATAAATACTTTCTTGGTCTTCATTGTTATATTTAACTCCTTGATTCTCGTTAAATATTTCAAGACAGTGAGGGAACAATTTTCCCTGTTACTTGGAATCGCTTAAATTAAGATTAAAGTGAGCTTTAATATTTATTATTTAATATTATACTCTTTTTTAAAAAAACAAGAAATATTTTCTGGGAGGTAGAAGAAGGGGTAGAGTCTGTGCTATATTTCTTGTAAAAGTGAATAAAGTTAAATCATATAACTTGAATAGTCCATCAATCAACAGAAGGGCAACCCACATAAATTTGCAATGACAAAAAATAAAATGGTAGATGTTTTTTGGTTAAGTATATTAAAGAGGGAGGGTATGAAAAAGAGCAGGTTAATCATTTTTACAGTATTAATGGCATTACTTTCTATTTCCCAGCCAGTGATGGCAATTAATGGAACTAATGACCCTGGTAATAGTTTTCCTATTGCTGCGGGAGTTGTTCCCCATCACCTGCTGGCTAAAGAAATCATAGCAGATTTTTTTAGCTATATTTCCCAAGAGAAACCGCATCCTGATACCATCATCCTGTTAAGTCCGGACCATTTTAATAGTGCTAGGCTGGAGGAAGAAACCTCCTTTATCACGGTTAGCTGGGAATCAGGCCCTTCCGAAATTAAGGGTATTCCAGTGGATACCAGCCTGTTACAAAAACTAGCCCCCGAGAATAACCTGATTTCCAGTAATAGTGCGATTACCTTAGATTTTGGAATAACCAATCTATTACCCTTCCTGAAATCTTACTTTAATCAAGTGAAGGTTGTGCCCATATTGGTTCCGGGTAATATAACTCGAAATAAAGTAGCTCGCCTGGTAGAAAGTATTGACCGATTATCCTCTCCTAACACTATGATGATGGCCAGTGTGGATTTTTCCCATTATCTGCCCTCTGAGGTAGCCTCCTTTCATGATCTGAAGAGCATTCGGGTTTTAAATAACTTTGAGCAAGAACATTTTGAAAATATAGAGGTAGATAGCTGGCCATCTCTTTATGCCGTGCGCCTATATGCCAGATTGCGAGAAAGTGAAAATCCCCTTATCATTGCCCATAAAAATTCTACTGACTTTTTACCCTTTCCTCAAGAGGAGACCACTTCTTATTTTAGCGTGGTCTTTCAAAGAGGGGAAGCCATTAATAAAGGCAGGGAAGTAGAAACAATTCTACTCGCCGGAGATATGATGCTGGGACGGGGTGTAGCAGAACTAAGCAAACAAAATAGTATTTATTATCCTTTTCAAAAAATTAGACCATTATTAAGAGGAGTCGATGTGGTTTTTACCAACCTGGAAGGAACTATCGTGGAAAATCCAGCAGAATTTTCCAGTAATGAGCTTAACTTTACCTTTTCTCCAGAGGTCTTAGAGGCTATGTGTGGGAGTCAGATTAATCTGGTCTCCTTGGCTAACAATCATGTAAGAGATAGGGGTGAAGAAGGGCTAAAAGAGACCAGAGATTGGCTGAAGCAATACCAGATTAATGCTATAGGCTACCCCTTATTTCCGGAAGAGGAAAGGAAAAATTCCTCTTGGGCTACTTGGGCTACTGAGCATTCTGTTTTTCTGGCCTTTAACCGGGTGTTACCACTGGTTCATTTTAAGAAGGAAATTATCCAGGAAGTAGAGCGAGTTAAAAAAGATAATCCGCAAAAATTCATGATAGTAAGTATGCATTGGGGGAAAGAATATCAAACAGTAAGCTCATCAGCTCAAAGGCAATTAGCCAGGCAATTAATAGCAGCAGGGGCTGATCTAATTGTAGGACATCATCCCCATGTGGTACAGGAAATTGAAATGATAGAGGGTAAGCCAGTCTTTTATTCCCTGGGAAACTTTATCTTTGACTATCAATCTATGCCGGAAACTCGGGAAGGGTTGATGGTAGGCTTAACCGTGGAACCGGATAGAGTTACCTGTCGACTCTTCCCCCTCCAACATCATCTGGGACAGCCAGAACCGATGAGGCAAAGAGAAGCTGAGACCTTCTTGCAAAATTTAGCCGGGAAGTGCGATCAAAACTTACAGGAAGAGATAGAAAAGGGTATAATAGAAATGAAACGAACAAATTAAATTAAAAATTGGGGGCTATAAAATGAAAAAACCAAAAGAACGATTTCTTTTTAAGAATTTGCTGGTTATGATGCTGGTAGTTAGCATAATCATGCTCTTCCTTTTTTCAGAAAAGCAAAGCTGGGCTACTACCTTGCTTAATAAAAAATCATTTCCCCAGAAAGATTTTATAAGAGAGGAAATTGAGGTTTCGGCTAATATTCCCGGAGCTAATTTACCTCTGACTTTTTCTGAGATAACTAATTTTGAGGACTTTTCTAAAAAGATGCCTTTAGAACCTCGGGCACTGGAATGGTTAGCAAAAAATGCCTTTGTGGTTATCCCTACTCCCCTTGCTATTGCTGAACAGGAAATTTATCTGGAATCTTCGCAAGAGGTGGCAAATCCTCAAGATGATTTTGTGGCCTATTATGAGCTATTAAAGAATATTGACCTTCCTATTTTTATTACTTCTGATTCTCTGCTCCATTATTATCACCTCTTCTTTGATTCCACCCTGATGCGGCTGGAAAGAGACCTTTTTTATGAGGATATGTGGGTCATCAGCCAGGAATTATTAGAAGCTGCACTGAAAGACTATGAAAAATTAGAAGGTGATTTAAAAGAGGCAGCCTGGAGAAATATAGCTTACCTTTCGGTAGCCCTGGAACTTTTAAAACCGGAAAAAAGTCAGATTATCAGTGAGGAAACCTTAAAAGAGGAATACTGTCCCCCGGAAATGGAGCCCGAGTATTGTGAGATGATAATAGCTGGCGTGAAAGATATCTATGGAGAAAAAGCCAGCTACCAGTATTTCAGTGAAGCAGAAGGGAAAAGATATCAATTTGAAACACCAGAGGTGGTTCAGGAATTGGTGCAGGCAGAAATTAATTTGATAGATGCACACCAGGGATGGGAATATTCTCCTCTTTTTATTTATCAGGAGGATTATTCTCAATATATCCCGCGGGGACATTATACCAAAGCGAAGAAATTGAAGAATTACTTTAAAGCCTTGATGTGGTATGGCCGAATGACAGCCCTAATTGAGGGTTCTCCCTCTCTGTCAGCAGGGGAATCAGCCTGTAGCGGCGGTATAGGAGGAATTATCTCCGAGTATGATGCCCGTATCCAGACCCTGCAGGCCTTTTTACTGGCAGAAAAATTTATTAGCAGCCAGAATATCCAGGAGCGATGGAATCGGATTTACAGTATTACCTCTTTTATGGTAGGCTTCTCTGACGATTTAGGACCGTGGGAATATGGTGAAGTGTTACAGCAAGTATTTACTAAAGAAAAAGGGAAGTTCAGTGCAGAAAGGTTAACTGAAAAATATAAGGAATTAAAAGAGATTATTGGGAATTACCCCTATAATCCCAAAATATACAGTGGATTGGGTGCCTGTGAATTATTGCTACCCTGCCCTCCTCTTAGCGAAAAGGACCGGCAAGCATTAAAGATACAGGCGAAAGAGCTTTTGTCTCAAACTAAGGGATTTCGACTGATGGGACAAAAATTTACTCTGGATTCCTGGCTATTTTCAGAAATTGTCTCTCCTTATAGTGGTGAGTATAACGGACCAAAACTACCCTTACCAACAGAGGAAAAGCCTTTCACCTTTAGCTGGGATGATGATTATGAAGAATTCAGGAATAATCGTCCCTTCACCTGGGTAAAAACCGAGGTGGTGGCTTGTCCTCCGCCAGCAGAAAGAGAGGTGCGAGGATTCCCGAGAGGTCTTGATTTGATGGCTCTACTGGGTTCGGAAAGGGCTTTAGAAATTTTAGAAAATTCTGGTGACACGCAGTATAGTGATTATGAAAAAATCTTTTCTCCATTAAAAAATCAAATTGATTCCTTCAAGCCAGAAGATTGGTTCAGCAATTTATATCTAAACTGGCTTTATGTATTACAATCCCTGCATGGTGAGTTTGGGGAGGGTTATCCCACCTTTATGCAGACTACCGCCTGGCAGGATAAAGAGCTTAACACTACCCTGGCTTCCTGGGCAGAATTAAGACATGATACCATCTTATATGTAAAACAAAGCTACACTATGGCTGAAAAAGGGGGGATATTCAAAGAACCACCAGTAGTAGGTTATGTGGAACCAGTGCCTGAATTTTATGCTCGTCTGTTAAATCTAACCCGGATGACTCTGGAAGGCTTTCAAGAGCTAATTCCCCAGCAGGAATTGGAGGAATTAATGGTTGAGGCAGGATTAAACAGGTTTGTCGATATACTTACCAGATTACTGGCTATCACCCAGCAGGAACTGGCTAACCAAGAGCTGGGGGAGAGAGATTATGACTTTATTGAAAATTTCGGCAGTATCTCTGCAAATTTGATTGAAAGCATCTCTGGAGGTGAGGTGAGCCCGGAGGCTTTAAAAACAGTGCTGATTGCCGATGTTCATACCGAGGGTAATACCAAAAAAGTACTGGAGGAAGGAGTGGGCTATCTTAAAACCGCGGTTATTGCCTATAAATTACCTCAGGGAAATATTATCTTAGGAGTTGGACCGGTTTTTAGTTATTATGAATTCAAGCAACCTATGGATGAACGGCTAACTGATGAGGCCTGGCGGGAAATATTGAGCAGTAACCCACCCGATGAGCCAGACTGGATTCGAAGTTTTTCCGAATAATTTTTCAGGGTAGATTGCCTATTTTATCAGTTTACCAATTTATCGAGCCCTAAATGTAAGAAATACAAATATACCATTTACCAATTAAGATATTCAAGGGGAATCCTTCCCCTTGAGAACCCATGAAATAACTTCCAACTAGCAACTGTATTTAAATGGTATACGTTATACGTAATACGGTATACAATTTTTGTCATTGCGAGGAGCCGATTCAGTAATAAGTAACCAGTAATAAGTAATAGGCAAACTAAATTCCAGATACTAACGACCAACGACTAATTTTAACGATATACGTTATACCTCTGCTCTAACGAATAGGTTGATACCCCAAAGACCATTTACCACAGCGGTCACCCCAGCGGGCAATGAGTTCGCCATCAATCATAATTTCAA
>JAGPKD010000070.1:0-1714 GCA_018054125.1 Candidatus Oleihabitans oleiphilus
CTATATACTCAATACTAATAATTCAGGGGTTTTCAAGGGGAATCCTTCCCCTTGAATATAAATATGTTATGAAGTTGATTAGAATTGGAGAGAAGGTAATATCGGAAGACAAACTAAAGCAAGAAATTACCAGGATTCTCAAATTACGAACAGAGGGTTTAACGCAGGGAGAGGTTGCTAGAAAATTAGGGATTGAAAGAACTTTTGTTTCTAGATTGGAAAGTCTAGGGGAAATTAGAAAGGGTAAAAAGATTGCCTTAGTTGGTTTCCCTATCAAAAATAAGCAAGAATTAATTTTGCTTGCTGAAAGATTTGGTATTGATTATATTTTAATCTTAACCCAGCAGGAACGTTATGATTTTATGGAGAAAAGGAATAAAATAGAACTTTTTAATGACATTCTTGCTATTATTACTTATTTACTTGATTTTGATGTAATTGTATTTTTAGGCTCTAATAAAAGAGTTGATTTTGCTGAAAAATTGTTTAGCATTCAAGTAATTGGTATTGAAATCGGCGAATCACCAATTACTGAAGACCAATATGTAAAACCAGAAGTACTTGAAAATATCTTCCAAGAAATAAAGATTTTTTCCACACATAGGAGTATAAAAAAATGAAAAAAGTACTTGGTGTTAGTTTGGGTTCCTCTACTCGAGATCATAAGGTAAAAGTTGAAATATTAGGACAGGAGGTAGAGATTGAAAGAAGAGGAACTGATGGCGATGTTAAAAAGATGATGCAAATATATCAAGAGTTTGATGGGAAAGTAGACGTATTTGCTTTAGGAGGGACCGATCTCTATCTTTATTCTGGTCCTGCTGGTAAAAGATACACCATTAAAGAGTCAGCCAGGATTGTTAAGGTAATCAAAAAAACACCAATAGTAGATGGTACTGGTATTAAATATGTGTTAGAAAAAGAAGTCATAAAATATATTAGTCAAAATACTGATATTAACCTTCAAGGTAAAAAGGCTTTGTTATTAATTACTGTTGATCGATTCGGATTAGCTGAAGGTCTTCTTGAAGCGGGATGTAAGATGATTTTTGGTGACCTTATCTTCTCTCTTAATATTCCTATTCCACTTTATAATTTAAAAACATTGAGTAAAATAGCAAAAATAGCTATTCCCATTTTAGTTAATTTACCTATCAAATACTTATACCCTACTGGTAACAAACAGGAAAGTAGTAATCCAAAATATAGCCGTTTTTTTAATGATGTGGATATCGTGGCTGGTGATTATCTTGCTATCAGTCAGTATATGCCTCTCAAGATGGAAGGTAAGATAGTGATTACCAACACTGTTACTTTAAAGAATATTCAAGATTTAAAAGATAGAGGAGTAAGCTACCTTATTACTACTACTCCAGAATTTGAAGGAAGGTCTTTTGGTACTAATGTTTATCAAGCTACTTTGGTTGCCATCTCCGGAAGGAAGCCGGAGGAACTAAGTGGAGAGGACTATCTAGAACTGGCGAAAAAATCTGGTTTTAAACCTAGGATTGAACAATTAAATTGAATATTTATTAAGTCAAAAGATAGAAATTATTAATAATAAACGATAAATATCATTATCTTTATTAGAAAGTGGGGAAAAAATAATGACTATATCATTAGAACAAAGAATTAAAGAAACAAATGAGAGAGCCAGTAGAATGAAGGAAAATAAGACTTTCTTTTATTTAAAAAGCATTGAAGGTTCTTCTGG
>JAGPKD010000070.1:1814-7126 GCA_018054125.1 Candidatus Oleihabitans oleiphilus
ATTTTGGTTTAGAAAATTCAGTAGATATCTACATGGGTACTTTAAGTAAGACAATTCCCTCTATTGGTGGTTATTTAGCCGGGGATAAGGATTTAATTAGTTTCCTTAAATTATCTTCTCGACCATTTATATTTTCAGCAAGCCTTCCCCCTGTTGCCGTAGTTACCGCAAAAGCCTGTTTTGAGGTGATAGAAAGTGAACCAGAGTTAGTCAAGCAATTACAAAGAAATATTAAGCATTTTCGGGAAGGATTAAAAAAGTTAGGTTATAATACTGGTCAAAGCCAGACAGCAATCGTTCCCATCATGGTGGGGGAGGAAGAAAAAACACTACAATTATGTAGAATAGTTAATGAAGAGGGTGTCTTTATATGCCCTATCTTATTTCCAGCTGTGCCCAAAGGTACCAATAGGTTAAGAGCGCATGTGCTGGCCACTCATACCCCAGAGGATATAGAAAAAGCTCTTCATATCTTTGAGCAAGCCGGTAAATCTTTAGGAATTATCTAAGTACAGAATATTCTCAGACCCTCACCCTAATCCTCTCCCTTCGAAGGAGAGGGTGATGAGTTTTTATTTATAATTAGCTTGGATAACTTTATTTGACAATAAATAATAAATACTTTATAATTCAGTCAAAAATCAATTATAATTAAATTAAAAAATATATAAATTTTTAAGTAACAACTAAGATAAGATAAGTTGTGACCGGTAAATATAATAAATATCTTGTCTTAGTTTTAATTTTATGTTTGTAATATCGGAATTTCAAAGAAATTTGATACTATAAATTAGTCATTTCATAAATAAAGTACAAATATAATCTTATAATTTCCATATAATTTTTATACCTTGCAGTATAGGAATTTCAATAAATATCGATACTGCAAGATAATATAAATATTATTTAATAAATAATTAACAATATGTTTTGCTTTTAAATCAGGGGTTCTCAAGGGGAAGGATTCCCCTTGAATACCTTGAGTAAAAGAGAATTTATTTGTTATAAAAGATTTTAAAAGACAAGATAGAAAAGGTAATATAGTTAATATACTCTTTTGCTTAGTGAGAATAATAAGATGGAAATGGGAATAAAGGGGTTTTCAAGGTGAAGAATTCCCCCTTGAATATCTCGAAGGTTAAGGGGCACAAAAATGAATGAGCATAAGTTCATGCTAACTGAAGAAGGATTAGAAAAACTTAAAAAAGAATTATATGAACTAAAAACAGTAAAAAGGAAGGAGATTGCTGAAAAGATTAGTAATGCAGTTGCCTTTGGTGAAATTGCTGAGAATGCTGAATATCGGGCAGCTAAGAATGAACAGGCATTTATTGAAGGACGAATCCTGACCTTAGAAAAAATTATTGAAAATTGTGAAATAATTGATAAGAGTAAAAATGACAATACTTATGTTTCTCCTGGTTCAGAAGTTGTTGTTGAAGATCTGAAAAAAAAGGAAAAAATTACTTATATCCTGGTTGATTATATTGAATCTGACCCAGGTTCTGGCAAAATTTCTATAGTCTCTCCCATTGGTAAAGCGTTATTGGGTAAAAAAGTTGGAGATAAGGTTAACATTAGAGTTCCGGCAGGGAACTTACATTATAAAATATTAGAGATAAAATAATATTTTATGGTATCGGAATTTTTTTGATATTCCGATACTATAAAATATTATTTTTAGATAATAAACAATATATTTTTACACTATCTCTCTAATCCTCTCCCTTAGAAGTGAGAGGAGAAGAAGAGGAAGTAAGGTATTTTTCTTTATTTCTTAACTGTATTTTACTATATACTCAATACTCGATACTGAATACTGATAATAGAGGGGTTTCAGGGGATACTCCCCTTGAATATCTTGTTGTTAAGATAAATGGACAAGGCATTAATTTATATTTGTCTTGTTCATTTTTTATTTTACTTTTATTACCTTTATATTATAAAATAGATCAGCAAAATTATAATATCAGCACTATTATTAATTTGCTTATAATTTTGGGTATAAATTGGAGTAATCTTTCCTCACCTGCTAAAAGGTAACTAAAGAGGGGACTTACTAAGAGTAAAGGAGAGGGTTTGGTGAGGGTGATAAATAGTTATCAGTTTGCAGTTAACTGTTTTCAGATAAAAGATGCGGGTATAAGTGGATGAGATTGCTTCGTCGCTTTGCTCCTCGCAATGACAAAAATCGTATACCGTATTACGTATAACGTATATCGTTTAAATTAGTCGTTAGTATCTGGTATTTAGTTTGCCTATTGCTTATTACTTATTACTGAATTGGCTTCTGGCAATGACAAAAATCGTATACTGTATTACATATAACGTATATCGTTGAAATACAGTTGCTAGTCGGAAGTTATTCTAGGGGATCTCAAGGAGGAGGAGGATTCCCTTTGAATATCTTGTTTATGAAACAAGATAGCATTTTTTTGAATTGTATTTTAATTGAGGGGTTTCAGAAGGAACCTCCCCTGAATATCTTATATAAGGAGTGGAGATTATTGGCGGAACAGATTGAAGAAAGAAAAAATGTTAAGTTGATTAGAGAAGAAAGAATAAAAGAAATTGAAGAGTTAAGAAAGAAAGGAATTGACCCTTTCGGCAGACGTTTTGCTGGTAAACAACCAATTAAAGAAGTTATTGAAAAATTTGATAAAATTGCCAGTGAAGAACCTTCCAGTGAGAAGGTAGTAATTGCTGGTAGAATTAAGGCTTTAAGAAAACATGGCAAAGCGATATTTGCTGATTTAGAAGACCAGACGGGGAAGTTACAGATTTATGTTAAATCTAACTTTATTGGCGTTGATTCATTTGAAATATTTAAAAAGATCTCAGTAGGAGATATTGTTGGCATTACCGGTTTAGTGTTTAAAACGAGAACCGGTGAGTTAACAGTATTGGCAACTCTTTTTTCTTTATTATGTAAGACCATACGCACTTTGCCTGAGAAATGGCACGGATTAACTGATACTGAACTAAGATATCGTAAACGTTATTTAGATCTGATTAGTAATCCTGAAACTCGAGAATTGTTTATAGAGAGAAGTAAAATAATAAGATATATTAGAGATTTTTTAGATAATAAGGGTTATCTGGAAGTAGAGACACCCGTGCTACAACCCATACCTGGTGGAGCTACTGCTACTCCATTTGTTACCCACCATTTTAGTCTTCATCGGGACCTTTACTTGAAAATTGCTCCTGAACTTTATTTAAAAAGATTGTTAGTGGGAGGAATGGAAAAGGTTTATGAATTAAATCGAAACTTTCGTAATGAGGGCATCTCTACCAAGCACAATCCTGAATTTACCATGTTAGAATTATACGAAGCTTATGCTGATTATCAGGTAATGATGGAAATTGCTGAAGAAATGATATGCGATATTTTAAAGAAACTGAAAAGAAATCTGATTATTCAGTATCAAGGGCAAAACATAGATTTTACCCCTCCCTGGAAAAAGTTAACTATGTATGAAGCAATAGAATTAGTTACCAGCATTAATCCCCAACAGGTAGAGGAGAAAGATTTAGGTAATTTGATAAATAAATTCCAATTAGAGGTTCCTGAAAAGGCAACCAAGGGTGAGGTTATCAACGAATTGTTTGAAAAACAGGTAGAACATACCTTAGTTCAACCTACCTTTATTACCGATTATCCTATTGAAGTTTCTCCACTTTCCAAACAAAAACCAGATAATCCTCATCTTGTCGAACGTTTTGAACTTTTTATCAATGGTATGGAAATTGCTAATGCTTTTACTGAATTAAATGATCCTATAGAACAAAAGAGACGTTTTTTACTACAGGCAAAAAATAAGAGTGAGGGAGAAATCAATCAAAATTTTATTGACTATGATTATATTGAGGCATTAGAGTATGGAATGCCTCCTGCTGGTGGGATGGGGGTTGGCATTGATCGATTGGTAATGCTTCTCACTAATCGTGATTCAATCCGAGAGGTTATTCTTTTCCCTCAATTGAAGAAAAAGGATTAAATACATTATAATGG
The DNA here is from genome assembly GCA_018054125.1 of Candidatus Oleihabitans oleiphilus. Classification (GTDB taxonomy): domain Bacteria; phylum Atribacterota; class Phoenicimicrobiia; order Phoenicimicrobiales; family Stramentimicrobiaceae; genus Oleihabitans; species Oleihabitans oleiphilus. The sequence continues at coordinate 5,830 of JAGPKD010000070.1, forward strand.
AGAATAAGCAAGAGCAGTCTTGAGGATTGATAAATTTTTAAAGATAAGCAGATTGATTAAAAGAAGAACAGAAGCAAAATATGCTTGTGATAATAATTGTATAAAAATAAACGGGAAAATTGCTAAGGCTGGTAATATCATCAAACCTTTCGATAGAGTTGAGATTCAATTCAGAGATAAAGTGTTAGAAGTAGAGGTTCTAAAAATACCAGTTGGTAATATATCGGTTTCTACAGCTCATCAACTATATCGAATTATTAGAGTAGAGAAGACAGATTTAGATTAATGAGCAATATTGTCAATAGTATGAACTTTACTTTCTGACCTGATTAATAATTTATTAGGGTATTCCTATGGAAGAGAAAATGACAGTCGATAAAATTAAACAACTTTTGACTGAGAGAAAATTAGCAGAATTAAAAGATTTAGTTGGTGACCTCCATCCTGCTGATTTTAGTGAGATAGCAGAGGAACTTTCTCCTGCCGAGCTCATAGAGATATTCAAACTCATCCCGGATCGAGAAAAGATAGCCGAGTATATCTCTATGTTACCCTTTGAATTGCAATCTGATTTACTTAAGGCCATGAGCAAAGAGCAAGCCTCTGAGGTCTTAACAGAGATGGATACTGATGAGGCAGTCGATCTTTTGGCAGAAATTCCTCCTGAAGAATCTCGAGAATTCCTGGAATTGTTGCCTAAAGATGAGGCTGCTGAGATTAAAGAGTTAATGAAGTACCAAGAGAATACTGCCGGTAGTATCATGAACAATGAGTTTGTGGCCCTACCGGAGCATTTAACCGCTGCACAGGCTATAGAGTATATCCGTCAGATGAGCCCGGAAGCAGAGATGATCTACTATGTCTATGTGTTAGATCAGAAAAAGCGCCTGATTGGAGTATTGTCTTTAAGAGATCTCATTGTGGCTGATCCCCAAAAAAAGATAACCCAGATCATGGAAGAAGATGTCATCAGTGTCCTGGATACCGAAGACCGTGAAGTAGCGGCAAGGTTAATTTCAGATTATGATTTCTTAGCCATTCCCGTTATTAATAAACAAGGGATAATGGTCGGTATTATCACTGTGGATGATATTATTGATGTGCTGGAGGAGGAAGTAACCGAAGATATCCATAAGATGGTTGGTTCGACTGAGTTTTACGAAGACAAACTAATTAAGGCGGCACCCTTAAATAGAGCAAAGGCTCGTTTACCCTGGCTTATAATATGTATGATTGGAGAAATAATTTCCGGTACAGTTATTGAATTTCATTCCGGTATTTTAGAAGTAATGGTGGC
>JAGPKD010000071.1 GCA_018054125.1 Candidatus Oleihabitans oleiphilus
ACTCAATAATGAATACTCAATACTGATAATTGAGGGGTTTCAGGGGATACCTCCCTTGAATATTTTGAAGTTTTTGTATCGAAATTTTAAGAAATAAGTGATTGAAGGAGAAATATCAGTTGAGAATATTAGGAATAGACCTGGGAGAAAGGAGAATAGGGCTGGCAGTAAGTGATTCTTTGGGTATTACTGCTCAGGGCTTAAAAACTATTCAGATTCAAAAGCCAGAAGATAAATTTATTAAAATTATGGAAATAATTAAGGAAAATAAAATAGAGCAGCTTGTTTTTGGCTTACCAAAGAATATGAATGGAAGTTTAGGTCCCCAGGCTAAAAAAGTGCAAGAATATGCCCAAAAATTGGGTATGCTCGCTAACTTGCCAATAGATTTTGAAGATGAAAGGTTAAGCACGGTAAAAGCGGAACAGGTTCTTCTGGAAGCCAATCAGAGTAGAGCAAAAAGAAAAAAGTCTATAGACCGTCTTTCGGCCGTAATTATTTTACAGTCTTATCTGGACCGCCAGAGCGTCTTAAAAAAACGAAACAGTGATGAATAAATTCGTTAACCTATTAATTTTCTTATTCTCTTTAATTTTCTTGATATTAATACTATCCGCAGCCTGGATTTTAATACCGCTAGAAATGGATACCGACCTTGAGAAGATAGTAGAAATACCTTATGGATATAATAGCACTCAAATCAGGTTGCTATTAGAAGAAGAAGGTATTATTAGACCTTATAATTACCTTTTTCAAATAATGACTAAGTTTAGGAAAGTTGAGGGAAAATTACAATCCGGGGAATATCGTTTTAGTCCTGCTCAGAACCTTGTTCAGATTTTAGATCAGCTTGTGCAGGGTAAGGTAGTGCTTTATCGTATTACTATACCAGAGGGTTTTCAAGCCAAACAGATTGCCCGATTATTAGCAGAGCGAGGAATTGTAGAATATAATGATTTTTTAAGGTTGATTGAGGATGATAATCAATACCAGGAAGGTTATCTCTTCCCCGATACCTATGAATTTCCCAAAAATTTTGGAGCTGAAAATGTACTGAAGCTAATGAGAAAAAACTTTGAAGAGGTTGTTTATAAATATGTAAATCCTGAGCAGGATTTTCCGGCTGGTTTGAATTTCCATCAGATAATAATATTGGCTTCTATCATTGAAAAAGAAGCTCAGGGGTCAGAAGACAAACCAAAAATTGCCTCCGTATTTTATAACAGATTAGCTCAGGATATGCGTTTACAGTCCTGTGCCACTATTCAATATTTATTGGAAAAACCTCGGGAAAGATTAACTGACCAGGATCTTGCCATTGATTCACCCTTCAATACTTACCTCTACCCAGGATTACCCCCGGCACCAATCTGTAATCCAGGGCTGGAATCTATTCTGGCGGCAGCTCAGCCAGCAGCAGAAGATTATTTTTATTTTGTGTTAGGCAAAAATGGGCACCATGTTTTTTCCAAAACCTATCAAGAACATTTGAATAATAAACCATAGGAGGAAATGTGGGCATATATGAAAAGAGTATACCGTATAACGTATATTGTATAACGTCAAATACAGTGGGAATAACTGCAACCCTATTCATCCCTCCCCTGGAGGGAGGCAATGAGCCGGATGTCTCTAAGATGTATATCGCAGAAAGTAGTCAAGTTAATCTTCCCTCCCCTGGAGGGAGGGAAAGAGGGAGGGGGATTACTGTAAGACTTCACCCTCACCTAACCTCTCCCTTCTCAGGGAGAGGAATAAATAATGAAAATTATTTCTCTTCTAAGGGAGAGGGAATAAAGAGGGCGATGATCTTTTTTAGAGGGAGGAATGAATAATGATAATGACCTCCTCTTGAGGGAGAGGAATGAGTGAGGGTAATGATTTTCCTTCAAGGAACATGACAGGGGACGGTCCTTAAAAAAAACAGTTGTCAGTTATCAGTTTTTAGTTTCCAGATAAAAAAGATGTGGGCATAATTGAATGAGATTGCCACGCCCGCCTCTAGCCCCTTAACTGACGTTAAGAGGCAAGAGGCAGGCTCGCAATGACCAATCACTCACCTGTCACTGCGAACGACCGAAGGGAGTGAAGCAGTCTCATTCATTTAAACCCTCATATAAAATAACAAAAGGGCAAAGTAACAAATATATACAAAAGAATTTAATAATTTTGTATTTTTACGGGAAACTGAAAGCGAAAAACTGAAAACTACTTAATAACTCTAAAAAGAGTGTATAATTATGCTATCATTTATACTTGTAACAGGAGTTTTGAATGATTCATCTGCTTAAAATACTTATTCCAGATGTCTACTTAGAAAACATCTATTTAATTGATATTGAAAAGCTTCGGGAAAAGAAAAATATAAAAGGAATTATTGTTGATTTAGATAATACCCTGGTTCCCTGGGGAAGCAATTATCTGGATCAAAAAATTGTTTCCTGGATTAAGCAAGTAAAACAAAGTGGCATGAAGATATGCATTGTTTCCAATACTACTGCTAACCATGTTGTGGATATGAGTAATTTATTAGATATTCCCTTTTACTCCAGTCGTTTTAAACCAATGAAGCGGCCTTTCCAGGAAGCAATGAAAATGATGAATACTATTAGCCGGGAAACAGTAGTAATTGGAGACCAGATTTTTACCGATGTGTTGGGGGGCGATCGTCTGAAACTATTAACTATCCTGGTCTGTCCTCTTGCCCAGGATGAATCTTTCGGAACTACCGTAGTTAATCGCTCTCTGGAACGTTTTATTTTATCTTTTTGGTTGAAAAATGGTAAAATAAGACTAATCAAAGACAAATGGCCAGCATAAGCAACTGTAAAGGCAATTTATTTGCTCTTACTGATTGGTAAAGGTATAATATTAACAAAAAAATAATAAGAATAAGAATTAAATCTTTAGTATTATTTCTCAAATTTTACATTATTAAATATTAATGCACAAATGTATACCTAAAAGTATTTTTTTTGAACTGAAAACTAAAAACTATAAACTGTAAACTACTTCATTGTTAGAGGGGGTGCAATTCCGAAATGGCTACATTTTCCTATAGAGCAAGAGATAATTCTGGACAGATTTATACTGGAACAATAGAAGGGGATAGTCAGGAAGCTATTATTGACCGCTTGAGAGAGATGAAATATTTTATTATTTCGATAGAGAAAAAAAGTAGCGGTTTGATTTCCAAGGAAGTTACTTTCTTAAAGAGCATTAAGATAAGAGATCTGGCAATTTTTTACAGACAGTTTGCTACTATGGTTAGTGCTGGCTTAACTTTAGTTAACTGTCTGGAAATTCTATCCAAACAGACTGAAAATAGACTTTTAGCAAAAAAGATTGAAGATATCAAAAAAAGGGTAGAGCAGGGTTCTACCTTAGCTGATGCCTTTGCCAGTCACCCAGAGACCTTTTCTAAACTTTATATCAATATGATTAAGGCAGGAGAGGTGGGGGGTGTTTTAGATGAGATTTTAAACCGCATGGCCACTTTAACAGAAAAGGAATATGAGCTTCGACAAAAGGTAAAATCGGCCATGGCTTACCCCGGCTTTGTAATAGGGGCAGCATTGGTAATGGCCATCTTTATGTTAGCCTTTATTCTTCCTCAATTTGTGGGGATGTTTCAGCAGTTCGGAGGCGAACTTCCCCTTTTAACCAGAATATTAGTTACCTTTACCGAAATCTTTAATCATTACTGGTATATCTGTTTAGCTGTGGTAGTATTATTGGTTTTTTTATTTATTTCCTACAGCCGCACCAAACAAGGCCATAAGAATATTGACCGCCTGAAAATAAAAATACCAGTATTTGGAAATTTGATACTGAAGACCTGCATTAACCGTTTTACCAGGACTCTGGGCACCTTAATCCGGAGCGGTGTGCCCATTATTCAATCCTTAAGAATATCTGCCGAATCAGTGGGCAATGATGTTATTGCGGAGGCAGTAATGCAAGCGGCAGACCGTATCAAAGAAGGACAAAGTATTTCCACACCGTTAGAGGAGAGCAAGGTTTTTCCACCCATGGTCACCCAGATGATATTAGTTGGTGAGGAAAGTGGAGAGTTGGAAACCATGTTGTTGAATGTTGCTCAATTTTATGATCAAGAAGTTGATAGGGCTGTAGAGAAGCTAACTTCGGTGATTGAGCCGATTTTAATGGCTGTGGTGGCAGTGGGAGTAGGGGTAATGGTAATTGCCATGTATCTACCTATCTTTAGTATGGTTAATTTAATTCAATAAAGAAGAAGAAAAGAGGTATTAATAATTGCGTAAAAATGAAGTAGGAATAGAAACTGATGCTTCTAATGGTAGCCATGATGAAAAAAACATTGAAGAACATCTGGATTTTTTAAGAGAGGTAGTTACCGAGTTTCAAAATTCTGGAGAACCAGAGGAAGAGCTTTTAGAGGCTGGTTATATCGGGCTGTTAAATGCGATAAATTTATATCAGGAACAACAAAATATCACCTTTCAGGAATATGCCAGACATCTAATCTCTGGTGAAATCCGCCATTATATCAGAGAAAAACACCGCAAAAACAAAGTCCCTGATTGGTTATCTTTAATGATGAATAAATTATTAAATCAGATGTTAACTGCCTATAGAAGACAATATAATAAATTTCCAGATTTTAGCGAGCTTTCGGAAATGCTGGGATTGTCCCCGGAAATTCTCAAGGAAGCCTTAAAAGCGCGTGAGGCAGTTCAAGAGGTATCCATTGACCAAAAGAGAAGAAATGAAGTTGATCTTAAAGAACCTATTGAGGTGTACAAAATAAAAAGAGAAATGAAAAAGAGAGGACATGAAAAGTAACGGTGGAGTTTTAGATAAAATAAGCGATGAAACCATCAATAATTATAAGCCATTGGTTAAATCCATTGCCCGCACATACATTAATTCTGGAGAGCCTATAGAGGATTTAGAACAGATTGCCTATTTAGGTTTACTCAACGCCTTGCAACTGTTCAATGAAAAAAAAGGTGTTAAATTTGAAACCTATGCCACCTGGCTCATTAATGGGGAAATACGCCACTATATTCGGGATAAACATGCGGTAGTGAAGATTCCTCATTGGGTTAAGGAATTTAACAAGAAAATTGATAAATATATTGAAAAATTTCGGACGGAGAACCATCGCTTTCCTTCTCTTGGCGAAATTAGTGATTATTTTAATGTTACCGAAGAGGGCATTAGAGAGATACTAAAAGGTAGAGATACAGTGCAGATTGTGTCTTTAGATAGTAAAAGAAGAAATAATGACCTAGATAGTATTCCCATTTTAGAACAGGTTAAAAGTAAAGAATATCGTTCTTTTCAATTGCCTATAGAGGATATTGTCCAGTTAAAAGAAGCCCTTAACTCTCTTAAAAAAATTCAAAAAGAGGTCATTTATTATCTTTTCTTTAAAGACCTGACTCAAACCAGTACTGCCAGGAAATTAGGAATAACCCAAAGACAGGTTTCTCGTATCAAGCAAGAAGCTATAGATGAATTGAGAAAAAATCTAACAGTATAAAAGGAGGCCATAACGATGTTAGGGAAGAAGATAGTGGTTAAATACTATGACGGTAATATCATAAAAGGATATACTACTGATTTTAATCCCAGTAGAGATTTTTTTCATATTTATCCTATTAAGGAAAGTTTAAATATTGCTCAAGAAGAGAGTGTTGAAATTAAACTAAATTCCATTAAAGCCATCTTTTTTGTAAAGAGCTTTGAGGGTAATAAGAATTATCAAAAAGTTAGAACCTTTGAAGGCTATCCTTCGGGTCCACCATTCCAGCGTAAAATTATAATAATCTTTAAGGATGGAGAGAATTTTTATGGCACTACCCATAGTTATGAGCCTGAACGTACTGGTTTTTTTGTCTACCCTATTGATGAACAGGATAATAACGATCGAGTGTTTGTGCCCAGAAGTGCTTTGGAAAAGGTACATGTTAAAAAGTTTGGCAGCGAAGATTTTGACATCTTCCTCTATGAAAACTAAAAAAAATATATCGTAAATAACTATTTCATTCCAGGTAGGTAATTCCTGATGGCTGGGCATAAACTGGTAGTTAAATATCAAAATGGAACCATAATAAAAGGGTGGGCGGAAAACTTTAACCCTAATAGAGATATATTTTTTCTGCATCCCTTAAAAGAATATTCCCAGGAAGAAAGATTAGCAATAAAATTAATAGAACTTAAAGCCGTCTTTTTTGTGAAAGATTTTATTGGGAACAGCAGTTACCAAAAGGTAAGAACTTTTGATGGTCACCTCTGGAATATCACTACCCAGCGTCGTATTATTGTCTATTTCCAGGATGGAGAAGTGCTCTACGGTACCAGCTACAGCTATAATCCTAATAAGGCTGGCTTTTTTGTCTATCCTGTTGACCCAGCTGATAATAATATCCGCATTTATGCCATTCAAGATGCCATTAAAAAAGTAGAATTCCCCGAATAAACTAACTAACCATCTTTATTTACAAAGCCAAAAAATTCAAATCAGAATTCTTTTAGGTCTAAAATTAAAAAATTAGGGAATAATAAAAACAGGAAAGACCGGCAATGGTGGTTGGGTCTTTGTCTTCGTAGATGATGAAGCTAATCCTTCCATATTTTTCATCAATGGCGTCAATGCTGAGGAGACTGGCTGGGTTTTTGAAAATCATCTGGTAGCAAAAAAATAATTAAAATTATGTCTAAAAAAATTTTTATAGGGAATAATTTAAATATAAAGAGCAACAATTTTTAAAATATGTGGTAAAATGAAAAAATACCAAAAGATGTAGCAAAAGTAGCAGATAAAATCTTAAAGAGGGGAGTGATTAAACAAAACAGAATGACGAACTCATAAAGTAAATCTTTTTCACTTGCTTTAAACTTAAAGGATTTAGGATAACAGAGCAAAGCAAGAAACAATCTTTTAAGATTGGCTCATACTAACTAAGAAAATTGAATTTAAACTAAAAACTAATGAGCGCCAAGAAAGCTCTCTATTTCTGGCAGGGTGAAAGTCCCTGTTGGGTAAGGTCTAGCCAACCACCCATACCGAGTGTTGCATCGAAATGGGTAACCATGAGATGAAGCGTACACCG
>JAGPKD010000072.1 GCA_018054125.1 Candidatus Oleihabitans oleiphilus
GGACCCTGACTCTGCTCCCATGAAAAGATTAAGAGAAGAGGCAAAGCAATCCAAAAAATTGGTTAATGCTACCTATGGCCGGAGAACCAGGTCTATTATTATCACTGATAGTAATCATGTTATTTTATCTGCTTTACAACCAGAAACTGTTATTAATCGTCTGACCAATTATCAGAAAAAGGATAATGGATAGAGTAAGGGTGAAGAAGAGATGAAAAAATGTAGTGGGCGTCTATTGGTAATTTCTGGCCCCTCAGGAGTTGGTAAAGGTACCCTCAGAAAAAAACTGTTTGAACATATTCCTGATTTACATTATTCAGTTTCAGTAACTACCAGAAAACCAAGAAAGGATGAGCAGGAGGGTGTTGACTATTTTTTTGTGGATGAAGAGACCTTCAGAAAATATATTAAGGAGAATAAATTTGCAGAGTGGGCTAAAGTACATGGAGACTTTAAAGGGACATTATTAAGTACCATTGATCAGGCACTGGCCAATGGCTATGAACTTATTCTGGAGATTGATGTTCAGGGCGCTTTGCAGTTAAAAAAGAAGTATCCAGAAGGTATCTTTATTTTTATTGCCCCACCTTCCTGGCAGCAGCTAGAAGATAGATTAAGAGGAAGGAAGACTGAGGATGAGGCTGACCTTAAAAAGAGACTAAATGATGCCCAATATGAGATGAAGCAAATCAAGCATTATGATTATCTCATAGTTAACAATAATTTAGATAAAGCTTTAGAGGAGTTAAAGGCCATAATTATTAGTGAAAGGTGTAGAATTAGAAAATAGAAAAATAGAATAGTAGAATAAAGAGAAATAAAAAACTATGTTTCTAGTTTCTGTTATAATATTATTCAGTGCAGGATGAAGTAAAAGGTTAAGATTTTAGAATATAAAAAATGTTAGAGGTCGAAAACTAATGGTTTCTACCCAAAAAAATAAAAAAATGTTAAATATTATTTTAGGTGTAACCGGCGGTATTGCTGCCTATAAAAGTGCCGAATTGCTTCGTCTGATGAAAAAAGAAGGATTTCAAGTGAAGGTGATAATGACCAAAAATGCTACTCGCTTTATTGCTCCACTAACCATGGCAGTTTTATCTGAAAATAAGGTTTATACCACCTTGTTTTCCCCAGATGAAGAAGATGATGAAATAAGACACATTGCTCTGGCTCAGTGGGCTCATATATTAGTGATAGCCCCAGCCACAGCAAATATTATTTCTAAAATAGCTCATGGTATAGCAGATGATTTATTAACTTCTACTATATTGGCTTTCCAGGGGGAGGTGATTATTGCTCCAGCCATGAATAGAGTTATGGTAAATAATCCCATCTTTAAGGATAATGTTCAGTATCTTCTCAAAAAGGGATATCATTTTATAGAGACTGAAAAAGGGGCTTTAGCCTGTGGTGATTATGGAGAGGGACGCCTGGCTGATCCTTCCCATATACTTGATTTAATTAAGAGAAGAATAGAGCACTCCAATTCGCTAAAAGAGAAGAGGATTCTTATTACTGCCTCTGCTACCAGGGAACCCATTGATGAGGTCAGGTTTATATCCAATTATTCCACCGGGAAGATGGGATTTGCTTTAGCGGAGGTGGCTAAGAATCGTGGAGCAAAGGTTACCTTAATTTCTGGCCCAACTTATTTAGCCGACATTACTGGCATTAATACTATTAGAGTAAAAACTGCTGCTGAGATGAGAGAAGAAGTAATAAAACATTTTGAGGAGGTAGATATATTTATCTCAGCTGCTGCGGTATCTGATTTTAAACCTGTGCAGCAATTTGCTGGAAAGATAAAAAAAGAAAATCAGGAATCTTTACAGTTGAAGTTGGAAAGAAATATTGATATTTTAAAAGAGGCAGCACAGAGAAAAAAGAAACAGATCTTGGTTGGTTTTGCTGCTGAAGTAAATAATCTGAGAGAGAATGCCCTTGCTAAGTTAAAATCAAAAAATTTAGATTATATTGTGGCCAATGATATCACCAGGGACGATAGTGGATTTGGTAGTGATACCAATAAGGTATTAATTATTGACCGAAAAGGGAATACGATAGATTTGCCCTTAATGTCGAAATATGAAGTAGCAGAAAAACTTTTTGATCTGATACAGTCATTTTTTGATAATCAGAGTAAGGGTATGATAGATAATGGATGATTATAATATTGCCGAGGTTATCCCCTTAGGTATTCATCTGGAAGGTGGTTTTTATTACCTCATCCCATCTCATCTAAGGGATAAAGTCGATTTAGGTAAGAGAGTAAAAATATCCTTTAGAAATAAAAAAAGAGTGGGAATTATTATAGATATTGTTCAAAAAACTAATTTTACGGACCTTAAAGAAATTGAAGAGGTCCTGGATCCCATACCCATTTTGACTAAAGGCGTGCTTGACCTTATTGAGTGGATTGCCCACTATTACTTATGCCCCAGAGGAACTGTCCTTAACTACCTTGTTCCTTCTCGAGTATCTGTTAAGAAAATTAGCTCTTATTTTGAAAAAGACTCTGCTGAGTGTAAAATTATTAAAGAGAATGAACCATTGATTAGAAGAAATGGAGTAAATATACCTATACCTCCCCAGAATGCCAATTATCAAGCTACCCTTTTTAGTAATATGATGCTAAAAAAGGTAGAGGTCTCCACCAAACCTATCCTTTTTCAATATAGTAATTATAAAACTAGAGATCTTTATTATTATAGCTGGATAATAAAAACAATTGAGGAAGGTAAGCAAGTGCTTATCTTGATTCCAGACCAGTTCTGTGGTAATTCACTTAAGAAGAAGATGTCAAAAAAATTAGGTGAATGCTTTGGTATCTTTGATAAAAAAGTAAATCAAACCCAAAAATATCTTCGTTTTATTGAGGTTCTCCAGGGTAAGGTTAAAGTAGTAATAGGAACCAGATCTAATATTTTTCTACCATTTAATAATTTAGGCTTAATAATTGTAGAAGAGGAGAATTCTACACTATATAAAGAGGAAAGGGCACCCCGATATCATGCTCGAGAGGTTGCTTTAGCCAGAGGGAGATTGGAACCATGCCAGGTAATTTTAGGGAGTTATGCTCCTGCGGTAGAAAGTTATTGGCAGTCTGTAAATAAAAATTACCTTTTAAAAACTGAAAAAAACTTACTTTCTGGACATCAAAGGAATCTTCCTACCATACATATTATTAATTTGGAGAAAGAAAGATCATTTTCTCCTATTATTAGTTTTCAGTTACAGCAACAGATAGTGAAATGTCTTAAGGCAAAAAAGGGAATAGTTCTTTTTCTAAATAAGCGTGGTTTTGCCAGTTATATATCTTGTTCACAATGTGGTTATGTCCTGAAATGTCCTTCCTGTAATTCTCTATTATCTTATCATAAGGAAGGTGAGATTGGTTGGATGACCTGCCATATCTGTGGAAAAAAATTACAGATGGTAAAATACTGTCCTAAGTGTAAAAGAGAAACACTAAAACAAATGGGTTATGGTACTCAATATGTAGAAGATATAGTCAAGAGAATGTTTCCCCGGGCTATTATTCAACGTTTTGATATTGATGTTGCCCCGAATTTGAGGACTCAGAAACAGCTGATTAGTAAGTTTAAGCAAGGTAAAATTAATATCTTAATAGGGACCCAACTACTTTTTAGGGAATTATGCTATCGACAGGTAGGGTTGGTAGGATTTATTTTGATTGACCATCTTCTTAATATTCCTAATTATCGATCTGCAGAGGCAGTATTTCAATTTATGTACCAGATAGTCTTAAATTTAGCGGATCAAAAAGAGCCTAAAGAACTAGTAATTCAGACCTACCAACCTGAACATCATAGTTTACTGGCCTTAGAGCAGTTAAGTTATCCCTTATTTTATCAGAAGGAAATAACACTACGAGAGGAATTGAACTATCCGCCTTTTTCCAAAATGATAAGGATTGATTTTACCGGTCTGAATGAAGAATTGGTGAAAAAAAGTGCATTAAAATTTATAGATTATGTTAATAAATCTGGTTTATCAAGAGCTCTGAAAATGGATTTTTCACTAAATGGAGGTAATTTAATTATTAGTAAAGAGAAAGGAAAGTATGAAGTGAGTTTTTTGCTGAAGATAAATAGTCAGAAACAAAATTTAGAACAAATTAAAGAAAATTTGTTCTTACCTATTTCAAAGAATAAAATACCTAAGGTAAAATTGAAGATTGATGTTGAGCCCATTAAATGCTATTAGGAGGATGAAATATGGCTGTTCTAAAATTACAAAAATATGGTTCTCCTCTTTTACGGGAGAAGGCTATGCCGGTGAATAAGGTTGATGATGAGATTAGGGAATTGGTAAACGATATGATTGAAACGATGTATGCCGAAGGAGGGGTAGGTTTAGCTGCACCACAAGTAGGTATCTCTAAAAGGATTATTGTCATCGATAATGAAGAAAAAGAAGTACTGGTCTTAATCAATCCGGTTATTGTTAAGCGAGAAGGAGAAGTGAAAGAAGAAGAAGGATGTTTGAGTATTCCGGGTGTCTATTCTCCAGTGCGCAGATCTTCATTAATTACAGTTGAAGCCTTAGATTTGAATGAAAAGAAGATTCAGATTACCAAGGAAGGTTTCCTAGCTATTGTGTTACAGCATGAAATCGATCATCTGGATGGTTATTTATTTATTGATCGGATAAGCCCAGCAAAGAGGTTAATGCTTAAAGAACAGTTAAAAAGTATTGAATAGAAATAGGAAAAGAGGTTAGTATATTGAGAATTATCTTTATAGGCACTTCTTCCTTTGGAGTACCTATTTTAAGGAAATTGATAAGTTTACTTGAAAATGTGGTAGCGGTTATTACTCAACCAGATCGACCAGCCGGTAGAGGGAAAAGAGTTAAGGCATCTCCCATCAAAGAATTAGCCAGTCAATTTGGTCTATATTTATTTCAACCTGAAAATATAAACGCTGATGATGCTATAGAAGAGATTGCTGGACTGAAACCAGATTTGATTATTTTAGTAGCCTACGGCCAGATACTTTCTGGAAAAATATTGAGCATACCAGTCTATGGCTGTTTAAACATCCATCCTTCTTTATTACCCAAATATAAAGGACCAGCACCCATCCACTGGACACTCATTAAAGGAGAAGAAGAAACTGGAATCAGTTTTTTGTTTATGAATGAAAAGATTGATGCAGGTGATATTATCTGCCAGAAAAAAATAAAAATATTACCAGAAGAAAATTTTGAGCAGTTAGAGGAAAGATTAGCGGAAGAAAGTGCTGAAATGTTGGAGCAAGTTCTTTCCATGATTAAAAAAGGGGAATATCAATTAACACCGCAACCCAAAGAAAAGTGTTTCTATGCTCGAAAATTAACTAAATCAGATTGCCGAATTGATTGGGGCCGAACTGGGAGAGAAATTTTTAATCTGACAAGGGGGCTTACTTATCTACCTGGTGCCTATACTGAATTTAAAGGAAGAAGAATAAAAATTACCAAAGTAAACCTGTTAGAAAAATCTGTGGCTGAACATAATTTAATTCAGCAAAAACCAGGAACCATCATAAAGGTTGAGAAAGAAGGCATCCAGGTATTAACAGGAGATAATACTATAATAGTAATTAAACGTCTTGTTCCTTCCGGTGCTAAAGAAATGGATGTCCTGGAATTTATTAATGGTTATCATCCCCAGATTGGTGATGAATTTAATTAATCATAGTTTATAGTATCGGAATCTCAGCCAATTAGATACTATGAACTAATCATAGCTTGCTTAAGGAACAAATATATAATGAGTTAGATTTTAGGCTAGAGCATAAGAAAAGTAGGAACAAAAGAGGAAATTATTTTGAATATTTATCATACCAGAAAGTTAATTTTAGAAATACTAGATCGAGTGGAAAAACAAGATGCCTATTTAAATATTTTAATTTCTTTCTATTTTTCTAAATATAAACTGAAAGGTAATGATCGAGCTTTAATTCAAGAAATAACTTACGGGGTGATCCGTTTTAAAAAAAGTTTAGATTGGATTATTAGCCAATTTCTTACCAATCAAAATAAAAAATTGCCTTTGACTGTTCAGAATATCCTGAGAATGGGAATTTACCAAATTCTTTATTTAGAAAAGATTCCCAATTATGCTATTACCTATGAATCGGTAGAATTAGTAAAGAAAAGCAAATATTCAGGTTATTCCACCTTAATTAATGCTGTTTTAAGAAATGTTATTCGAAAATCAAGCATGATTCGTTGGCCTGATATAAAGAAGGAGCCAATACAATATATCTCAGTTTATTATTCTTTTCCAGAATGGTTAGTAGAAAGATGGTTGGAAAGATATGGCTTAGATTTATGTTTGAAAATCTGTCAGGCCAGTAATAATAAACCTAAGTTGACTTTGCGCATAAATACATTAAAAATTAATAAGTTAGAATTACAAGATATATTACCTAAATTAAAAATAAACTTTGAAGAAGGAATATATCTTCCCTCCACTGCAATTATAATCAAAGATTATTTTGATATTAAAAATTCCTATCTATTTAAAGAAGGTTTAATTTCCATTCAGGACGAAAGTTCTATGTTAGCAGCAGTGTTTTTAGCACCTGATACTGGGCAAACAATTTTTGATATGTGCAGTGGTCCTGGTGGGAAGACCACTCATATAGCCCAACTTATGCACAATAAAGGGAAAATATTTGCCTTTGAAAAAAATAAGAGAAGGCTTAAGATGGTGGAGGAGGAAAGCCAGAGATTAGGCATTGACATTGTTACCACTGTTTTAAGTGACTCAACTAAATTAGATCAGGAATACTTAGAAAAGGCTGATAAAATATTGATTGATGCTCCCTGTTCCGGAACAGGAGTTATCAGGAAGAAACCAGACTTAAAATGGAAACTTTTTGATAGTCATAAGTTAAAAGAACTAAATCAATTGCAGGAAGCATTGCTTGCTACTGCTGCTTCCTATCTAAAACCAGGTGGTGAGTTACTTTATAGTACCTGTAGTATAGAAAAAGAAGAAAATGACCAGATAATTGATAAATTTCTTAAGGAAAATTCCAACTTTA
>JAGPKD010000073.1 GCA_018054125.1 Candidatus Oleihabitans oleiphilus
ATATGGTAAATTCTGGTTAAAAAATAAAGAAAAATATCGTTCCAAAAAATGCTATCTTGTTTTACCAACAAGATATTCAGGGGAGGTATCCCCTGAAACCCCTCTAAGAAAATACTTTTTAAAGAAATGCTATCTTGTTTTACCAACAAGATTCTCAAGGGGAATTCTTCCCCTTGAGAATCCCTGAAATAACTTTCGACTAGCGACTGTATTTAAACGATATATGATATACGATTTTGTCATTGCGAGGAGCGAAGCGACGAAGCAATCTCATCCACTTCTACCCGTAGTATTATATTAATAGAAAGAGGGTTTACAGTTTATCAGTCTCAGTTTGCAGACCAAAGATATGGGTATAATAGTATGAGATTGCCACACCTGCCCCTAAACACAAGTTTAGGGGCAGACTCGCAATGACATTTTTCCCCAATAATGTTAAGGTAACGGAATAATAATATTTCTAATTGGGCTTAATAATTTAAGGTATTTATTAGGTAACCCTTTTTACTTTTTTTATAATTCAGGTCCTTAATCTTCCAGAAATTTCTATTAATATCATATTTTAAAAATTCAGAAAAATGAAAAAGAAAGAAGGATTAACTAAATTAGAATCTTACATTTTACTGCTTAATATGGTAGACAGAGCTCATTTTAAATTAGGATTTAGCAGAAAGGGCATGCTCAAGTTCTTTCCACACCTGTAATACCTGTTTTTTGGTTTGCTGCAGGGAAAAACAATTATCAATAACATAATCAGCCCGGGAAAGCTTCTCTTCTAGAGGCATCTGAGATTCAATCCTCTGAATTGCTTCTTCTCTGGTCAGATTATTCCTGAGTAGGAGTCTTTTTAGTTGCTCTTCTCTGTTCAGATAAACTACAATGATTTTATCCATCATATCTTCCAGATGAGCCTCAAATAATAAGGGCGCTTCTACGATACAGATAATATTCTTCTGGTATTTATTTTTAAGCTGGTTTATTTGCTTTTTAATCATTAAAGTTATCTCAGGGTGAGTTATTCTATTTAAGACTGCCAATTTTTCTTTATTGCTAAAGACAATATCTGCTAATTTTTTACGATTAATTTCCAGGTCCTCTCTTAATATTTCCGGCCCAAAATATTCCACAATACCCTGCCAGGCTTTTTCCCCAGGACGAACAACTTTACGAGCAATTTCATCTGCATCAATCACCTGGGCACCTAATTCTTGAAACATTCTGGCAATGGTTGTTTTGCCAGAGACAATGCCCCCGGTTAAACCAACAATCAACATCTTCAATAAAATTTAACCTCTACCCTAATTAATAAATTTAATGGTATCATTTCATTCATTCTAATTCACCCCAGCGATGGCCAGTTTTAAAATTTACCTTTAGTGGAATACTTAATTTCAATATGTTTTCCATAATTTCTTTAATAATGACCCTTCTTCTTTCCAGTTCAGGCTCTGGAATTTCAAAGATTAATTCATCATGAATTTGCAGGATTAGTCCACTGGTTAGCTTCAGGCTTTCCATTTTGGAGTGTATTTCAATCATAGCCATTTTAATTAAGTCTGCTGCCGTTCCCTGAATAGGAGTATTAATAGCAGTTCTCTCATAAAACTCTCGAATAGATTTATTCGGGCTATCAATTCCTTCTAGATATCTTATCCGATTTAACATAGTCTGAACATATTTATTTTTTCTGGCAGAAGCAATCTGCTCATTGATATATTCTTTAACCCGCCAATATTTTTGAAAATAGGCTTCAATATATTGCTGGGCATCTTCTCTACTTATCCTGAGCGTGCTGGCTAAGCCATAACTGCTCATGCCATAGATAATACCGAAGTTTATAGTCTTAGCAATTCTTCTCATTTCTGCACTAACCAAATTCAAATCAATACCAAAAATTTGAGCTGCCGTATAGGCATGAATATCACGGTCTTGCAAAAAAGCATCCAATAAATTTTTATCCTGGGATAAATGGGCTAGAATCCTAAGTTCAATCTGGGAATAATCAGCAGATAAATAAATATTTCCTTCCTCAGCAATAAAGGCATTCCTGATAGCTCGACCCAACTCAGTCCGTACCGGTATATTCTGTAAATTAGGATTATTGCTACTCAATCTCCCGGTTGAAGTACCAGTTTGATTAAAACAGGTATGAATCCTGCCAGTTTGTGGATTAATCAACCGCGGTAATTTATCAATATAAGTATTCTTTAATTTCTCCAGCTCACGATAATCCAGTATTTTAGCTACTACTTCATGCTTTTCAGATAACTCCAGTAAAACTTGCGCATCAGTTGAATAACCAGTTTTAATCTTTTTCCCAGTGGGAAGTTTTAGTTTTTCAAATAAAACTTGACTTAATTGTTTGGGTGAATTTAAATTAAATTCACTACCTGCTAAATTAAAAATTTCAGCTCTAATTTCTGCTATCTTCTTGGAAAATTGTTGGGACATCTTTTTTAAAAAAACGGTATCTAACTTGATCCCTCTTTTTTCCATCAGATAAAGGACCTTAATTAGGGGTAATTCAATATCTAAATAAAGCTGGTCCAATTTTTTTTCAGAGAGTTGGTCCCATAATATTTTTTTTAAAGGTAACAATAACTTTACCTGCCGGCAAATTTCTCTTCCCTGTTCGTTAGGAGAACCTTCAACCACAAAATCTTCCCCAGCTAAGTAATCTTCTATTATTTTTGTTAAATGATAATCCTGCTGAGAAGGGTTTAATAGATAGGCAGCAATTTTGCTATCAAAATAGGGAGGTTGGAAAAAATATTCCTTATCATAGAAATAAGTGCAAAAATTTTTGAGGTCAAAACCAATTTTCTCGATTTTCTCCTGTTGAAAAAGTGCACCAAGATGTTTCTGTATTATTTCTTTAGTAATGCCATCTAAGTCTCCTAACAGAGTATTATCTGGACTAATCTTGATTAAGAACACTTCGTTTGGTAGGGCAATAGCAATACTCTGGGGGGAGTTAGCCAATGAAGAAGAGTGATTAAATCCCAGTAAAAAAGAGAAGGATCTTTCTGATTTTATCTTCTGGTTTAATGATATTAGTTGTTCTTCAGTGTTAATCTCCTGAAAATAATCATTTGTTTCTTTTATGTTTTTGCCATCACTTTCCGGAATAGGGATTTTATCCAAGAGTTTCTTAAATTCGTATTTTCGAAATATATTACGTAATTCTTCATAATCAGGTCCCTGATAACCAATCTTTTGAAATTCTAAACCAAGAGCTATATCTCTTTTGATTACTGCAAGCATCTTGCTTAATCGGGCTTGATCTTGATATTTTAAAATTTTTTCCCTGATTGACTTGTTTTCTATCTGATTGGCATTCTCAATTATATTTTCTAAAGTACCAAATTTCTGGATCAGTGTTTTAGCAGTTTTTTCTCCAATCCCCGGAATCCCCGGTATATTATCTGAGGAATCGCCTTTAAGACCAACATAATCAGGAATTAATTGTGGGTCAAAGCCAAGCATTTTTTTAATGGATTCTAACTGATGATGCTCAACCTGAGTAATCCCTTTCTGCATTAATAATATTTCACTATCTTCATCAATCAGTTGTAATAAATCTCGATCGCCAGTTACAATAACAGTTTTATATTCACTATCTTTAGCCTGTTGAACAAGAGAACCGATAATATCATCAGCTTCATATCCTTCCAGTTCAATAGTAGGAATATTGAATTTATCTGCAATTTCTTTGATGATGGGTAATTGCTCTCTCAATTCAGGTGGCATTTTTTCTCTTTGGGCTTTATAGGAAGCAAATTGTTTATGACGAAAGGTAGGCTGGGGGGTATCAAAAGCAATAATAAGACCATCAGGTTTTTGCTCCTGTAGTAATCTCATCAGTACCATAGTGAAACCATAGGCAGCATTAATAAGTTGTCCATAGGAAGTAGTTAATTTTGGTAAAGCAAAAAAAGAACGGTAGATTAAACCCTGTCCATCGATCAAAAATAATTTTTTTGTTTTTTTTACCATTATAGCTACTCCTGTTCTTACCAAAAATTACATAGTCAATTTACTTCAATTGTTAGACTTGACATTAGAAATGGTCTAATCTATAATTTTTAAGGACATTTCTAAAATGCCGAAGTGGCGAAATTGGTAGACGCACTGGACTCAAAATCCAGCGAGCCTCAAAGCTCATGTCGGTTCGACTCCGACCTTCGGCACCACTTTATATCTTTACCTTATCATTATTTTCAAACCACACTTGTGCACTGGTTAAATAATCTCTAATCTCTCTAGTAATATCCTGGTTATAATTAATACTGATTTGCTCATCAATATGATGATGGTATATTTTTTGTTCAGACTTGAAATGGATGATGACCCGATTTGGTCCTGGATATCGTAACAATATATCCTTTAAACCTTTTAAGCTTTCTAACTCAAGTTGAGCTAAATTTACCTCAATATGCAGAGCACCTTGCTCACCAGTTCTTTCTCCTCTCCCATTTAGGCCATTTTGACCCTCTTTTTTTTGATACTCATCTATCGGTATGATTGATTCAGCCAGTAATTTTACATTAACCTCCATTGCATCAAGACGACCTTCTACAATTACCACCTTTTCCTCTTTGAGTATCTCTTTAAATTCCTCAAAGGTTTTAGGAAAAACAATAATATCAATAGTGCCCTCCAAATCTTCTAAAGTGAAATAAGCCATTACATTGCCATTTTTTGTTGCCTTCCTTCTTATACTGGTAATAACACCTCCTAGAATGACATGACTCTTATCGGAAAATTTTTCTAGATGTGCAGAAGTGGTATTGGTAAATTTTTTTAATTTATCCTGATAATCCTGTAAGGGATGGTGAGAAAGATAAAATCCTAGAATTTCTTTTTCCATGGTCAAAAGTTCCTGCTTAGTAAATTCTTTTACCCCAGTTACCGGAAGATTATCCAGATTATCATTTATAATTTCTTCATTTTTGAGAACAAAAAGGCTGGCCTGACCATTTCTCTTTTCTCTTTGTAAATTCTGAGCTACTTGGATGGACTTTTCCAAAATAGACAAAAGCTGGGCTCTTGATGCTTTGGTAGAATCAAAAGCACCACATTTTATTAAACTTTCTATCACTCTTCTGTTTATAATCTTTAAATCAACTCTTCGGCAAAAATCAACTAAAGAAATAAACAATCCATTCTTGTTTCTTTCTTTGATAATATTTTCCACAGCAGCTTTCCCTACATTCTTAACTGCAGCTAAACCAAAGCGTATGGTTTTCCTATCAACAACTGTAAAATCAATTAGACTTTCATTAATATCAGGAGGTAATATTTTCAGTCCGATATTCTGACATTCTTTGATATATTTTACTACTTTATCCGTATTTTGCATGACACTGGTCAGCAGTGCAGCCATATATTCTACTGGATAATGAGCCTTTAGATAGGCTGTCTGATAGGATAAAAAAGCATAAGAGACACTATGTGATTTATTAAAACCATAGCCGGCAAAATAATTGATAAGATCAAATATATCTTCAGCAGTCTTCTTATCAATACCATTTTTAATAGACCCTTCAATGAATTGCTTGCGTTGTTTTTTCATTACCTCTTTGATCTTTTTCCCCATTGCTTTTCTTAAAATATCTGCCTGCCCCAGGGAATAACCAGCTAATTGACTGGCAATCTGCATAACCTGTTCCTGATAAACAATAACTCCATAGGTATCACGTAAAATCGGTTCCAGTTTAGGATGCAGGTACTTAATTTCTACCCTTCCTTTTTTACGGTTTATAAAATCATCAATCATTCCGCTTCCTAAAGGGCCAGGCCTAAATAAGGCTAAAAGGGCAGTAATATCCTCAATATTTTTAGGCTCCATCCTCTTTACCAGCTCAATCATACCCGAACTCTCCAGTTGAAAAAGACCACAACATTCTCCCTTAGCTAACATCTGATATACTGCATCATCATCTAAAGGAATATCATCTATTTTCAATATTTCGGCTCTAGTTTTTTTGACAATTTTTATGGTATTATTAATTACCGATAAGGTCCTCAATCCCAAAAAATCCATTTTCAATAAGCCCAGGGATTCTAAATCTTCAGCTACATATTGGGTAGATATTTCTCCTTCAGAGGTTAATTGTAAAGGAACAAAATCAGTTAATGATTCTTTGGACAGCACTACCCCTGCTGCATGGGTAGAAGCATGACGGGATAAACCTTCCAATTTAGAAGATATTTCAATCATCTTTCTAATCTGGGAATCATTTTCCATTCTATTTTTTAGTTCCGGTTCAATCTGCAGGGCTTTTTCTATGGTCATATTAGGATCTATAGGAATTAACTTGGCAATCTTATCCACCTGTCCGTAGGGAATACCCAGAGCTCTTCCCACATCTCTGATTACGGCACGAGCAGCCATGGTTCCAAAAGTAATAATTTGAGAAACTTTATCACGGCCATATTTTTTACTAACATATTCAATAACCTCACCTCTGCCTTCATAGCTGAAATCAATATCAAAGTCCGGCATACTAATTCTTTCTGGATTGAGAAATCTTTCGAAGAGCAAATTATAGTCCAAAGGATTGATATTAGTAATATTAAGACAATAGGCCACTAAACTACCAGCAGCAGAGCCTCTGCCCGGACCAACCATAATATTGTGATTTTTAGCATAATTGACAAAATCCCATACAATCAAGAAATAAGTAGCAAATCCCATCTTTTTTATAACCGATAATTCATAGTCCAGACGTTCTTTAATGTGTTCATCCAGATGCTCAAATTTATTTTGGGCACCTTCATAACATAATTGCTTCAAATAGTCGTTATCAGTAATATTCTCTGGTAAACTAAAATCAGGTAAATGGGCCTTATTAAAATCTATTTCTAAGTTACACTCCTGAGCAATTTTTAAGGTGTTTTCTAAAGCATCAGGAATATCTGCAAAATGCCTTTGCATCTCTTCTTGAGTATTAAAATAAAATTCATCAGTACTAAATTTCAGTCTATCAGGATCAT
>JAGPKD010000074.1 GCA_018054125.1 Candidatus Oleihabitans oleiphilus
TAAGAAATGATATGTTTTACACCATCTCTCTAATCCTCTCCCTTAGAAGGGAGAGGTAAGGTGAGGGTGATAAGTGAGGGGTTTCAGGGGATACCTCCCCTGAATATCTTGTAATCTTTTGGGTGATAGAAGAGTAAAATGGATTATCCTAAGAAAAAAATTCAATTACTTCTTATTAATCCTTGGATATATGATTTTACGGCTTATGATTTCTGGTCTAAACCATTGGGATTACTTTATATTGCTTCTATTTTGAGGAAAATGGGATACCAAATAGATTATATTGATTGTATGGATCGTTTGGAGCCAGCTTTATTAGAATTACCTAACTATATCTCTCCCAAAAAGGGCTTGGATGGAAGAGGGCCTTTCTACAAGGAAAGTATTTCTAAACCAGAACTTTTAAAACATATTCCCAGAAAATACAGCCGCTATGGTATTACTGAAGAAATATTTCTTAAAAAAATAAAAAACTTATCCCAACCAGATGCCATTTTAATAACCTCCATTATGACTTATTGGTATCCCGGCGTATTTAGAATAATTGAACTGGTAAAAAGATATTATCCTGATTGTCCTGTTATTTTGGGTGGCATCTATGCCACACTTTGCTATTCACATGCGGTAAATTTTTCAGGAGCTGATTATGTTCTTAAGGGTTTTCAGCTAAATAATTTAGTAGAATTATTGTATCGTATTGTAGGTATTCCTATTACTTCAAAGCAAAAGCTATTAAATAGCACTTCTTTAAAACAATTGGATTGTTACCCTTATCCAGCATGGGATTTATATCCCATACTGGATTATGTTTGCTTGATAACTTCCAGAGGTTGTCCTTTTAGATGCAGTTATTGTGCTTCCTATATCATTAATCCTGTCTTGGAGTTTAGAAAGCCTAATCATATTGTAGAGGAAATAATTTATTGGGCAAAACAGAAAAGGATTAATAACTTCGTTTTTTACGACGATGCCCTATTAGTTAATGCAGAATTACATTTTATTCCTCTATTACAAGAGTTGAAAAAGAAAAATTTAAACATTAATTTCTATACCCCCAATGCTCTTCATGCTAAATTAATTACTAAACCCATTGCTCAACTTATGGCTGAAAATGGTTTTAAGAGAATATGGCTTGGTTTTGAAACTGCGGACCCTGATTTACAAAGAAAAACAGGTAATAAAATAGATAATTCAATTTTCCAAAAGTCAATTAAGATATTATTAGAAGCAGGATTTTCCCCTGAACAAATTCGAGCGTACTTATTAGTTGGTTTACCTGAACAGAGCTTTAAAAGTATATTAGATTCAATTAATTTTGTTCTGGATACTGGCATCAAGCCTTATTTAGCAAAATTTTCTCCTATACCGGGCACAAAAATATGGAAACAAATCATGAATGAGTATAAATGGACAGAACCCATTGACCCCTTATGGCATAATGACGCTTTGATGCCTTACTACTCTAACAGCATCAATTACGAGCAGTATCAACAGATGAAGATGTTGATCCAGAATTTTAGATTATAAATAAAGGATACTTAAAAACTATAATTGTCATTTTGTGCTGAAATTTGTTATAATTTATTTATAAACAAATATAATTGATTAAAAATATTTAGAATTATTGTGGTTGGTTGGTAAGAAGGAGGTGTATTAGAGTTAGAGTACGCATTTAAGTTACCCTAATAAGCTTCCCTAAAAATAATTAATATTAATAGAAAGAAAAATAGAAAAAAGATACTATTATTTATTAGTATATAAGGGCAATCAATAGCTGCTGATACATAGATATAGGAGGTTAGAAATGGAATTGTTAAAAGTATCTTCAAAATCAAGCTCTAAAGCAGTTGCTGGTGCATTAGCAGGAGTAATAAGAGAAAAAGGTAAGGTTGAATTACAAGCAATAGGCGCGGGTGCTGTAAATCAAGCGGTTAAAGCTATTGCCATTGCTAGGGGATATACTGCTACCAGTGGAGTTGATTTAGTTTGCATTCCAGCTTTTGTAGATGTAGAAATTGATGGTGACGAGAGAACCGCGATTAAATTCTTAGTAATCCCTAGTGGTTAATTAATTTATATTACCGGTATTTCATAGTATCAGAATTTCAATAATTTCGATACTATAAAAATAATATAAAATTATTTAATAAATAAGTAACAATATATTTTGCTTTTAATCCAGGGGTTGTCAAGGGGAAGGATTCCCCTTGAATATCTTGCAGTATCGGAATTTCAAAAAATTTCGATATTGCAAGATAATATAAATATTATTACTAAATAAGTAACAATATATTTTGCTTTTAATCCAGGGGTTGTCAAGGGGAAGGATTCCCCTTGAATATCTTGTCTTAAATTGGTAACAGTATATCTTGAATTAGATTTTAACCAAAAGTGTAATTTCCATAATTTCTATGCCTTAGGCAGGAAGGAGGTTTATTTTAATCAAAGAAAAATATTTGAGAGATTAATAAATAGTGAGCTTGACGATATAGTTTTAAAAAATGTTTATCATATATTGATAAAGGAGTAAATGTTATGCAAGAACATGAAGAAGAAGATAAAAAGCTAAAAAAAGAGAAAGCAAAAATAGAAAAAGGTACCCAACCAACTGAAATAACAGAGAAAAAAGAGAAGCTCCCCCCTCGGGAAAGCATGGAGAAAAAAGAAAATAGTGTAAAAAACAATTTAGGAGAAATAAAGATTGCTCCCGAAGTTTTAGCTACCATCGTAAGGAGAACGGTGAGTAATATAGCAGGAGTGGCAGAACTGGTAACTCCTTCTAAGAGTGGTTTTGGAACATTACTTGGTGCCAAAGAGATTGAAGAAGGAATTAAAGTAGATTTGACAGAAAGAGGAGAAGTGTCTGCTTGTATCTCTGTTATTGTGGAATATGGTGCTATAATTATTGATTTGGCCAAGGAAATTCAGTCGGTAGTAAAAAGCGAAATTGAAAAGCAGACCGGGCTTTTAGTTAAGTCGATAGATGTAAATATAATGGGTATACAAATTAATAAAAAAGATGCCACAGTTAGTTAAGCTAACCAATAATTTAAAAGGAGTTCTTTTCCTTAAAAATCCCTAAATTAATTAAAATATTATTACCTAATCTAATTAAGAGAGAATTTTTTATACTATTGTAATTTCTGTAAATTTCAATACTATAAAAAATAAAAATACAGGTCGGTTCTTATCAAAAAACAGACCTGTATTTTTTGTCTAATTCACTTATTTTAACTATTAACCTTTTCTTTTAATTCTTTCCCTGGTTTAAAAAATGGCACATTAGTTTTTGGCAGAGAAATATTTTCACCAGTTCTAGGATTACGGGCAGTTCTGGCAGCTCTTTCTCTAATACCAAAAGTTCCAAAACCAACTAACCGAACCGATTCTTTTCTAGCCAAAGCTTCCGCAATATTATCAAAGACACATTCTACAGCAGCTTTTGCCTGAGCTTTGGTAACTCCTCTATCACATGATACCTTATCAATTAATTCACTTTTGTTCAAAATATTACACCTCCTTTCTTAGGTGATAAAAAAATTCTTATGGCAATTTCTTAGAGCTATTAATTTCAAGGGGAATCCTTCCCCTTGAAATCCCCTTTATTTCTATATCAATCTTATTATTATATATATAATGTTACCCTCAGAATATTAAAAACAAAGCCTTTTGTCAATTATTTTTATTATTTTTTGTCATTTTAACTTAAAAAATAAGATTTCAGAAAAAGTTAATATACTTTTTATTAAAAAATATACTTGTTGAATTTTAGAAAATTATCTAATGTCTCAATAATTACTTAATTTTAAAAGAGTTTAAAAGAAGAAGTGGGCACAATTTTTAATGAATAATTTTCAAAGGTTAGAATTTGTAAGAAAGTTATGTTATAATAATTACAAATCTATTTTGATTAATAGATCATAATAATAAATGATTCTAACGATTAAATTTTTAGAAAGGAGTCTGAATATGAATTTATTAAAAAAGAAGAATCAAATAAATACCAATAAGAAACCCTCTCTTTTTTCTTATATCACTCTATTGATATTTGTTGCCATACTAATTACCTTATCAATGATTACTGTTAATGCCCAGGAAGATATGAAAAAGAGTATCCAGATTATTAACCCCAGACCTGATTTTGCCTTAACGATAAGATTAGATAAAGGAGCAGGAGCAACTTATGCTCCTGGTGAGAGAGTTCGAGTCTATTTTAGGACTACCAGAAATGCTTATGTTGCTATTTTTGGCTATGATAGTGAGGGGAAGGTAAAACTTTTATTTCCCAATCAATATCAAAAAAATCATTTCGTAGAAGCTAATAGAGAATATTATATTGATGGAGTGATAGAACCTGGCACTAAACCGGGTTATGAATATATCCAGGGGTTTGCTACCACTGAACCAGTAATTATTTCACGAGAATTGGAAAGGAGAATTGAACAGGAAGTTTTCCCCATACTAGGTGAAGGAATTGACAGATTTACCCAAAGGATTAGAGGAATTTTAACAGGTTTACCTTCTCAAAGATGGGCTAGTAGTGAGATTTTACATTACCAGGTAGTAGAAAGAAGAGCAGAGACCGGACAATTACGCCTAAATTCAACTCCTGAAGGGGCTGATGTATATTTAAATGACCGATATGCTGGAAAGACTCCTCTGGTAATGGAACAGCTTCGTATTGGGGAATATCTGGCACGAGTGGAATTACCTGGTTATCAAACCTGGACTAGAACAATTCAAATTAATCCTGACCGCACTGCATTTGTTCATGCTAATTTAGTAAGTATACAACGCTATGGTTCTATTGCTATTCGATGTAATGAGGATGGTGCTAGAATCTATTTAGACGGGCAGTATAAAGGATTAACTGAAAAGAATAGAAATGTGCTATTGGAACAAGTGAGAGAAGGTTCTCATGACCTCAGAATTACCTTAAGTGGTTACCATGATTGGTCTCAAACAGTAGAAGTAAAACCAAATCAGCGGGTTCAATTAACAGTAAATTTAGAAAAAATAAAGCGTACTGGAAATCTGGAAATTACCTGTGATGTTGATAATGCCTTAATTTATTTAGATGGAAAATACCAGAGAAGGACATCTGCTAGTAGGGATGTAACTATTAATAATATTCAAGAGGGGAATTATGAAGTAAGAATAACCAAAGATGGTTATCATGATTATGTTACTACAGTAAGAATATATCCAGACCAGACTCACCGCCTAAATGTAAGGATGCAACCGGAGCGTAGAGAAGGTGCCATTGCTTTAAATTGTAATGAAAGCAATGCCAAGATATTTGTCAATGGTACCTATATAGCCACTACTTCTGTTAATCAGGCTAGAATAATGGATGGATTTAAAGAAGGGGTTTATGAGATTACAGTTGTAAAAGACGGGTATCATACCTGGTTAGATGAAGTTTGGGTTTATCCCGGAGAAACCACTAATGTTTATGTCAATTTAATTAGAATTCAAAGTTGAAGTGATTTTTATTAAATAAAAATAAGGAGAAAAAGAAATGAGTTCTGAAATAGAAACATTAATAGCACAAATGGGTAAATTAGGGGAACAATTACCTTCTGTAATGAGTTCTTTTATGAAATTAGATCAAGAATGTGTTAAAGATGGAGTACTTAGCCATAAGACTAAAGAATTAATTGCTTTAGCTATTGGTATAACCTTAAGATGTAAATACTGTATCCAATTTCATACTGCTGAAGCTATTAAAGCGGGAGCTAGTCGGGCAGAGATATTAGAAGCAGCCAGTGTTTCGGTGTTCATGGGTGGTGGGCCAGCTGTTGCTTATGCTTCCGCTGAATTATTACCGCTCCTTGATGAGCTAAAAGTAAAGTAAGAAGTAATTTATATTTTAATGAGAGAATATCGTTTCTGATAAATAAAAAGTAGATTAGAAAAAATCTAATCTACTTTTTTATTACCCCTTAGGGTAGCAGCGCAGCTCTGATTTTAACAGTGGATACCTGGAAATTTTCACCAAAAGCATCGAAGCCTGGCTTGAGGTATAGAGAGATGCTATAGGCTAGTTTATGTGGTTACAACGGCTGAAATATATAAATATAAATATGAGTTAATTAGATATTTTTAATAAATAATTGGCGGTTAATAAGTCATGAAAAAATGGTTATTTATTGTTATAATATTTTCTATAGTGCTAATTTCTGCCTTTTGTTGCTGGCAAATAATGACTTCACCTCAATATTCCCTGAAACAAATTGAAAAAGCCATTCCCGAACATGATATAGTAACTTTTGATAAATACGTTGATTTAGACGAGGTAGTAGATAGCATTATTAAGCAAGCATGGACCTACTATAGTTCTTCGGAGAGCCCAACCAGTAAATGGATTGAGATTCGTAATGAGATAGGTGAAAGTATCGTTTCGGTGATAAAACCTAATCTGAAGGAAGTAATTAAGAAAGAGGTATATAATTATATTATTACCGGGCAAAAGAAAGATATAAATTCGCAGGGCGAGAGTAGCTTATCATCTCTGCTTATCAAGATGATTAAGGAAAGAATTGATCCTGAACAATGGGAGTATCAAACGATCAACTATGTGGAAAAAAGAGGAGATATTGCTTTTCTTGGTTTGACTTATTATGACCGTTCTAAAAAAACTAATTTTATAATTGAATTGAAAATGAGAAATATGAAAGGATACTGGCAACTTTTAGAGATAACCAATGTCGCCCAATTACTGGATATTTTGAGGTATAGGAATTTCAATAATTCCTATACCTCAAAATAAGGAATTGATTTGTTATAAAAGATTTAGAAAGAAAAGATATCAAAAGATGATATATTCTTTTTTGCTTAATGAGTAGCTTGAAAGCGAAATAAAGGGGATCTCAAGGGGAAGGATTCCCCTTGAATATCTTGTTTGCAAATAAGATATAGTATTTTCTTGAATTGTATTTTCTTTCAGGGGATCTCAAGGGGAAGGATTCCCCTTGAATATCT
>JAGPKD010000075.1 GCA_018054125.1 Candidatus Oleihabitans oleiphilus
GGTCATAAAAATCAAGCATAATTTCATTTAAGGGTAAATTATATAGCAAGCGAGCTCTATCTTTATCAAGATATTCTAAATTTTTAAATATTCCCCTTCTCTCTTGAATTAATTCCATTATTCCCCCCAAGAATTGGCTGGGTGTAATTAGGGTTAATTCAATAAATGGTTCTTCAATATAATCAATTTTATTACTTTCCGGTAATAATGATGGATTATTTAGCTCGATAACCTGACCATTTTTTAAATGGACTCGATATAAAACACTGGGAGTGGTGGCTATTAATTGAAGATTATATTCTCTCTCCAGTCGCTCCTGTATAATCTCCATATGTAACAATCCTAAAAAACCGCATCTAAATCCAAATCCTAAAGCTGGTGAATTTTCAGGTATATAGCTAATAGCAGAATCATTTAAACTTAATTTTTCTAGAGCATACTTAAGATCATTATAATCATTGTTCTCTACCGGATAAAAGCTACAAAAAACAACTGGTGATACTTTTTTATAGCCGGGTAGCTGGTATTTAGCAGGACATTTAGCATCGGTGATGGTATCACCAACCTTAGTCAGGCTTATATTCTTAAAACCAGCCGCTAAATATCCTACCTCTCCAACAGAAAGCTGATTTACTTTTTTTCTTTTTGGGGTAAATATTCCCACTTCACTGACTTCATAGCTTTTTTTATTAGACATAGTTTGAATTATCATACCTGGTTTGACTATGCCATTAACAATCCTGATATAAACAATAGAACCTTGATAAGAATTGTATACCGAATCAAAGATTAAGGCTTGTAATGGCTGGTCATAACTACCTTTTGGTTGGGGAATATATTGGATAATCGCTTCTAATATCTCCTTAATTCCTGTACCATCTTTAGCACTGGCTAAGAAAATTGGACTATTTTCTAATCCTTTAATTTTCTTTATCTCCTTTTCCACTTTTTCTGGATTGGCAGTAGGTAAATCTATTTTATTAATTATTGGTATAATAGTCAGCTGATTCTCTAAAGCCATTTGCACATTAGAAATTGTTTGCGCTTGAACACCCTGAGCAGCATCTACTACCAAGAGGGCTCCTTCACAGGCAGCCAGACTGCGAGATACTTCGTAGGAAAAATCAACATGACCAGGGGTATCTATCAAATTAAAGATATATTCTCGCCCATTGGCAGATTTATATACCAGACGAACTGCCTTTGATTTTATGGTAATGCCTTTTTCTCTTTCCAAATCCATATTATCAAGAACTTGTTCTCTTCTTTCTCTTTGACTTATTGTTTCAGTCAATTCTAATATTCTATCTGCAATAGTAGATTTCCCATGATCAATATGAGCAATAATAGAAAAATTACGAATATTTTCAATTTTAGTCAGCTCAGTCATCTTCATCTTCTTCCTTAGTCTTTATCTTAATGATATTTAAAATAATTTGCCTTGCATTCTTGAATTCTGGGATACCCATCATTATACCACTAAAATAATAGACCATTACACCTACCATTCCTGAAATTAGAACCTGATTAAGTTGACATATTTTTAAACTCATATCAAATTTAAAGTCAAAATACTGACTTACTCCCCAGCAAAAAAGCCCCATTAATAAACAGGCCAAGCCCGTTTTCCAGGAAAATGTGAAAAGCTCTCTGGTAAAAAGTCCCTTTATCCTCCTTTGCAAGGCAATACTCAACATGATAAAATGAACAATTGCTGCCAGCGAGGTGGCCAATGCTATGCCAGCATGACCTAAAAAACGTACCAATATAAGGTCTAATATAATATTAAAAATAACTACAAAAAAACCTATTTTCAATGGTGTCCTGGTATCTTTTAAAGCATAAAAAGTGCTTATCACCAATCTCAAGAGAGCTGTGGCATATAAACCGATAGTGTAACAAATCAGGGCAATTTTAGTCATATTAGTATCTTGAGTATTGAATAAACCATGTTCGTAAAATAAGCGGACTACAGGATAACTAAGAACAATCAAGGCCACACTAGAAGGTAAAGTAAACAAAGAAAGAAGTTTAATACCAAAAGAAAAACTCTCTTTCATTTTTCCAATTTGTTTTCTTGCCACATATTTAGAAAGAGTGGGAAGTATGGCAATGGTAAGGGCAATACCAAAAATACCCAGCGGGAATTGCATCAGCCTATTGGCATAATATAAAGCTGAAACACTTCCATGGGCTAGATAAGAAGCGATAATTCGATCAACTACAAAATTAATTTTATCAATTGCCAGGCCAATCATAGCTGGAATTAAAAGTTGAAAAAACTCTTTAACGTTCTGATTATGAAAATTTATGACCAATTGGTACTGAAATCCTCCCTTCAACAAAGGAGGTATATGAATCAATACCTGTGCTAATCCTCCGATAAGGACACCAATAGTTAAACTGTAAATTCCTAACTTTGCGGCGTAGAAAAATGCAAACCAAATAATGCTAATATTTAATAAAGCTGGAGCTAAAGCCGGTATGAAAAACTGTTTATAAGAATTTAAAATTCCCATAAATAAAGCAGCAATAGCAGCAAAAGCAATATAGGGAAACATTATTCTGGTCAAGCGAACAGTTAATAAATATTTTTCCGGGTCCTGTTTAAATCCACCAGCAATAATGTTAATTATCCAAGGAGTTCCCCAGATACCTAATAGTATTATAATGAATAGGGTAATAATTAAAATGTTTAATACGTTACTGGCAAAGGCATCGGCTTCTTTCTGATTTTGATTGGTTAAGCATTCTGAAAATATAGGAATAAATGCAGTGTTTAATGCACCTTCCCCGATAAAACTTCTTAACAAGTTTGGTATCATAAAAGCAATAAAAAAAGCATCGGTCTCAATTCCCGCACCAAATTGATTGGAAATAACTATCTCTCTGCCTAAACCTAAAATACGAGATATTAAGGTGGCAACCATTACTATCCCGGTATATTTGGCTATCCATAAATTGCTTTCATTCATTTTTTTCTCCGATATTGGAAAGCTTTAAAATACTTTATTTTTTGCTTCTTGATTTTAAATAAAAAAGATGTTAAAATTTACCAGCGAAAACATTAGAAAGGATATCGAAAATGCCAATAACTAAATCAGCAATTAAAAGAGTAAAGCTTTCTGAAAAGCA
Organism: Candidatus Oleihabitans oleiphilus; assembly: GCA_018054125.1. Taxonomy (GTDB): domain Bacteria; phylum Atribacterota; class Phoenicimicrobiia; order Phoenicimicrobiales; family Stramentimicrobiaceae; genus Oleihabitans; species Oleihabitans oleiphilus. Next base: position 3,136 of record JAGPKD010000075.1, read on the forward strand.
AAGACAAAGAAATTCTGCTTATAAAGCTAAATTAAAAACATTAATTAAAAAATTTGAAAAATCCCTTATCACCGAAAATAAGGATGTTATTCAGCAATACTACCAGCAATGTATTTCTGCTTTAGATAAAGCGGTACAAAAAGGAATACTAGCCAAAAATACAGTTGCCAGAAAAAAATCCTTATTAGCAAGAAAACTTAAACTTAACGTGCTAAGCTCTAAAGATCAACCTGCTTTAGATGATGAAAAAAAATAATTATCTTTCTATTTATCATTTATAGTTATAGTATCGTAATCTCTAGATATTTCCGATCACCTTCACCTCTCCCCTCTCCCTTCTAAGGGAGAGGGCGATAAAATATCAAAGATCAGATAATAACTATAAAAATAAAAATTAGATTCTAATTTTAAATTCAGGGGTTGTCAAGGGGAAGAATTCCCCTTGAATATTGTAATTGCCCAGCAATTGCGATATTCTTAAAAAGTTAAAGATAAAATATCAAAGATCAGATAATAACTATAAAAATAAAAATTAGATTCTAATTTTAAATTCAGGGGTTGTCAAGGGGAAGAATTCCCCTTGAATATTGTAATTGCCCAGCAATTACGATATTCTTAAATTCTCAAAAAATAAAGATAAAATATCAAAGAACAGATAATAACTATAAAAATAAAAATTAGATTCTAATTTTAAATTCAGGGGTTGTCAAGGGGAAGAATTCCCCTTGAATACTCTGTTATATTTACCACTAATTGTTCTAAAACTACCATAGATGGAGTAGAATCACTCTTTAAACTAATTTCCGCATCCAGCAAATAAGAATAGGCTTTTTTTAATTCATTTAGTTCATATTTTTGGGATTGACCTATAAGTTTTTTAATAACAAAAGGAGGGAGATTAATTTCTCTCTCTAATTTTTTTAAATCACCAGAAGACAATTTTGTTTGTAGAATAAGTCTTATCTGGCGATTAATCATTGCTAATAAAGATAAGGGGTGGTAATCACTTTCTTCTAATTTTCTAAGTAAACTTAAAGCATCTTTAGTTTTTCTTTCTCCCACTGCATCAACAAAATCAAAGATATTTCCGGCTTGAAGTCCATAGAAATTATCTATTACCTCATCTTTATTAATTCTGGCAGCAGTATTACCTAAAAAGCAAAATAATTTTTCTAGTTCATTATTAATCTGACTTAAATCATTCTCCGTTAGCCTTTGTAGGTAATAGATTGCTTCTTCTGTTATCTCTTTATGACCTTCTTGACATTTCCTCTTAATCCATTGTTTAATCTGAAAAGGCTTGAGTTTTGGCAGAGCGGTAATAGCTCCCTTTTGTTTTATCTTTTCTAAAGAAATATTTTTAGGAATCTGTTTCTCTTTAGAAAAAAGTAAAATTAATAAACTTTTATCCCCTAAGGGAAGATGGCTCAATAAGTCATCTAATCTTTGAGAAATTGAAGATTTTACTTTTTCTAACTGCTTGATAATAATGCATTGCCTCATAGCACCAAGTGGCAAAGTTTGTAGTGAATTGGCTAAACTATTAAAATTAAGGTCTTCCCCTGAAAATATTTCATAATTCACCTTCTGATTATTTTTAGCAAAATATGTTTTGAATTTCTCTATAATCATATTATGTAGATAACTCTCTTCACCGTATATCAAGTAGATAGGTTTGATAGAATCGTGCTCTATTTCTCTTAATAAGGAAAAATAATTTAGGGTGGTGTATTTGGTAGCCATATTATTTATTCACCTTAAAGTAGTAATATAATATTTCTGGCCATTACTTCTGATTAAGACTGTTCCATTCAAATCGGTCCTGAGCACTTTTTGACAGCTAGCTTCTAATTTTCTTATAACTTCAGCATTTGGGTGATCAAAATTGTTAGTACCTACCGAGATGATAGCAACTTCTGGTTTAACCTGGTTAAGAAATAAATCTGTCGTTGAGGTATTACTGCCATGATGTGCTACCTTCAATATATCACTTTGTAAAAAAGAATCCCAGGACAATAAATTCATTTCTGCTTTCTCTTCAATATCGCCAGTAAACAGGAAGCTAATATTTTTATAATATAATTTTAGCACAATTGAACGATTATTAAAATTACTTTCCTGACCATAATCTTTTCTATTTAGAGGATTGAGTACTACCAACTGCAGGTCAGGAGACAATTTGATAACATCACCGGCCCTGGCTTGATAGTATGATATTTCCTCATCTTCCTGAATAAGAGAGAGAAAATTTAGATAGGTATCTTGCTGGCAATTTATTCCACTATCAATAACCATATCTACTTTCATTTCCTTTAAAATAGGAATTAATCCTTCCAGATGGTCTATATCCGGGTGGGTCAAGAATATCAGGTCAATATGATTAATTCCTAATCGTCTCAAATAGGGTAGAACAATATTTTCGCCTACATCAAAATCATGAAAAGGTGTTCCTCCACCATCAATTAAGATATGCTTTTCCTGCGGAGTTTTAATCAAAATAGAATCTCCATAACCTACATTTAGAAAATGAACAGAAAGAGAATTTAAGGGCGAAATAATTTGCATAAATAGGACTATAAACCCAGAGGAAGTAATAGTCCAGAAGATTCTTTTTTTAGTAATTAGATTCAGTTGAGACCAACAATGCAGGCCATAAAAAAATAACATAATAATAAAATAATAATACAGGGTAAGTGTTATACCGGATTTTCCAACAAATTGGTAGGCAAAAGGTAAAGAGGTGAGAAAATTTGTCGTCCCAACCAACAATGAAATTAAAAATTGATTCAATAAAGCCAATACACCGGCTAATGGAAGAAATACAAAAGATAAAATAATAGAAATTAAACCCATGATTAATATAATACTAAGCAAAGGCACAATGATTAAATTAGATAAGATAGCAATATAAGATATTTTATAGAAGAAATAGGCAGAAAGAGGAGCCATCCCAAACCAGGCAGCTAAAGATACTGCTAATGGTTTGGATATATAGTAAGGTAAGATGGTTAACTTTCCCTCTAAAATTGGAAAAAGATAAATGATAAAGAATGTTACGGTGAATGAAAGTAAAAAACCAGCATCATATAAGAATAATGGCTGATAAAACAAGATCAATAAAGCTGATAAATAAAGACTGTTATAGATATGATAAGGCCGATTAAAATAGGTAGCCAGAAGAAGAGTAAGAAACATCAAAGTAGCTCTGCTTACAGAAGGACGAAAACCAGTCATTGCTGCATATCCCATTAAAAAAATAATAATAGTCAGGTATCTTAAATTATTCTTCTGACCAATTATGGGTATAAATTTCAAAATAAAAAAAAGAGTAGAGGCGATAATTCCAACATGTAATCCAGAAATGGCTAAAATATGCATGACACCAGCATCCTGAAACAATAGTTCCCATTTCTGAGGTACTTCTGTTTTGTCTCCGGTAATAATTGCCTTAATTAATTCACTATGAGGGTAATGATAAATTATTTCAATTTTTTTAGTAATACTCTCTTTAATATTATAAAGAAAAGATGAAATACTGAACTTCTTATTAACACCAATGACCTTTAGCTGTTCTATATTAATGCTGTCTGTTAAGAATATTTTCTGTCGAGCTAAATATTCCCGATAATCAAATTCACCAAAATTACCGGTCAATTTTGGCTCTTGTAATAAAACTTTTGCTTTAACCATATCACCATATTGCAAAGACAAACCTTCACCATATATTCTCAAGAGAACTTTTCCAGAAATATGGTAACTTTCCTTCTGTCCTTGAAAAAGTTGAGTATCGAGTATTACCTCCTGATAGCTATTATTT
>JAGPKD010000076.1 GCA_018054125.1 Candidatus Oleihabitans oleiphilus
ATTAACTTCTAAACGAGATGATTGTTCAATATCTCTTAACATCTTTTCTATCTCAGCGCTATTTTTTGTAAAAGGACGGTAAGGATTAATGACCATATTCATCTGATACTCAGTATTTTTTAACACGGGGTAAAAACTGGCCAATGATTTTGCCCCAACTTCATCTCCTCCTACATCAATAAATAATATTCGGTTGGAATCCTGTATTCTTCCTTTAATCTCAGGAGAAATTAAGGGTAAATCAGCCAAGGCTAATTTTCCAGGAGGAGCAATTACTTCAATACCTATTTCTTTTAATTTTTCTCTCTTCTCTCTTAAACGAAAATAGGGATTTACGATATCCAGGTCAACAATAATTACCTTTTCTTTGAGTTGCATGACCTTTATTGATTGATTAATCACTATTTCCGTTTTTCCACTACCAAAGCCTCCGGTATAAATAATTATTTCTCCCTTTAATATTCTCTTTCCTCCTCCTCTCCAGATAGGACCCGTAATGCTCCCTGAGCCAATGCTAACATTTCCTCTTCACCAGGATACACCATTACCAAGGAGATAAAGCTTATCCGGTCCTTTATCATTTCAACCACATAGTTAGAATGAGAAATGGCACCGGTTAAAACAATAGCATCAACACTTCCTTTAAGAACAGTAGCACTTTCTCCAATCTGTTTGGAAATCTGATAAGCCATCGCCTCTAAAACAAGTTTTGCCTTTTGATCACCTTCTTTAATTTTCTTTATTACCTCTACCACACTATTAGTATTTAAATAAGCAACTAGTCCACCTTTCCCCTTAATCATAGCCATAATTTCACTTTGAGAATACTTACCAGAAAAACATAGTTGCACCAAATCCCCCGCTGTTACTGTTCCACTTCTTTCTGGAGTAAAAGGGCCCTCTCCATTTAGAGCATTATTAACATCAACTACCCTACCTCTTTGATGTACCCCCACGGAAATCCCGCCACCCATATGAACTACGATCAGATTTACATCCTGATAATTTTTACCTAAATCAAAAGCGGCTTTTCGAGCTATCGCCTTTTGATTTAAGGCGTGAAAAATACTCTTTCTAGGAAGTTGGGGGATACCAGATAAGCGGGCAATATCTTCCATTTCATCAACTACTACTGGATCAACGATATAAGCAGGAATATTATTATACTGAGCAATCTGATAAGCTAAAAGGGCACCCAGATTGGAAGCGTGTTCACCATATATTCCCTTAAGTAGTTCATTTATCATCTTCTTATTAATGCGATAAGTACCACTGGGCAAGGGTCTTAATAAACCTCCCCTCCCTACTACTGCATCTATATTATTTATATCAATATTTTTCTTTTTTAAAAAATCAAGTATCACTTTTAATCTAAATTTATATTGCTCCATAATCTTATTAAAATTTTTTAATGATTCACTGGAATGCATTATGGTCTCAGCAAATATTTCCGTTTCATTTTCAAAAAATGACAATTTGGTGGATGTTGAACCAGGATTAATTACCAAAATATGATAAAGATTTCCCAAAAGTTAATCCCTTCCTAAATAATTTTCTTGTTATTTTGATATTTACTCATTAAAATAGCAAGGGCAATGGACCTTACTTTTGACAGCGGATTATCAGAACGAGAAACTAAAACAACTGGAGCAGTAGTACCCAATAAAACTCCGGCTGGTTCTGCCTCTGCTAAGTAAACGAGACTTTTAGCAAAGATATTTCCTGATTCTATTTCCGGAACTACAACTGCATCTACTTCTCCACTCACCGGCGATTGAATGCCTTTGCGTAATGCCGCCTCTTTCGATATGGCATTATCAAATGCCAAAGGCCCATCTATTATACCACCCTCAATCTGTCCTCTCTCTGCCATCTTGGACAAACAAGCTGCATCAATAGTAGCTGGCATATCAGGATTAACTAATTCCAGTGCAGCCAAAATTGCTATTTTGGGAGTTTTAATTTCCAGACAATGACAAAAGTTAATGACATTTTGCACAATTTGTATTTTTTGTTCCAAGCCTGGAGCAATATTCATAGCACCATCAGTTACGGTAAGAAGTCGTTCATAGTTTTTTAACTTCAGAATATAGGCATGGCTTAATAACTGCTGGGTCCTTAATCCGATTTCTTTATCCAGAACTGCTTTTAATAATCGAGCAGTACTTAACATTCCTTTCATTAATAAGTCAGCTTTTTTCTCCCTTACTAACCTGACCGCAGTTTTGGCGGCTTCATCCTTATCTTGCTTATCAATAATTTCATAATTTTGAGGATTAATATTTAGTTCTTGACACACTTTAATAGTCTCTTCTTTATCCCCAACTAAGATACCATTAATCAATCCCATCTGCCTGGCTTGTTCTACTGCAGTCATAACATCTTCAGCCTGAGACACTGCCACCGATAGCCTTTTAGGACCGTAATGAATTGCTTTATCCATAACCTCTTCAAATGATTTTAACATAATTAAAATTATCCTCCATAAACTTTAGCTTCTTCTTCCCCGGAAAGAACCCTTATAGCACCCAAAGCTAGTGCTTTCATCTCTTCACTGCCGGGGTATACCAGCACCGGAGCAATAAATTCCACTCTTTCTTTTATCCAGTTAACAAAGGTATTTCCTAAAGCTCCCCTATCTCTTGCTCCATTACCGGTTATCACAATCCTATTAACCTTACCCTTCAGCACAGTTGCCATTTCTCCAATACTTTTAGCAATCTGATAAGCCATTGCTCTATATATTAATTCGGCTTTATGGTCATCTCGTGCTATTAGCTCTTCTACTTCTAAGGTATTGTTTGTTCCCAGATAAGCAACAATACCACCTTTACCCATTATTTTGCGGCACATATCATCCTGAGTATACTGACCAGAGTAGCACATTTTTATTAAAGCTTGTTCTGGCACACTACCAGTACGTTCTGGAGAAAAGGGCCCTTCACTGCTGGCATCATTAACATCAATCATTTTCCCACTACAGTGCGCACTGACCGATATCCCACCTCCCAGATGAACCACAATTAAATTGAGTTCCTGATAAGATTTCCCCATTTCTTGAGCTGTTCTTCTAGCAGCTGCTTTCAAACTGAGTGCATGGGAAAGACTAACTCTTTCTATTTCTGGCATACCAGAGATGCGAGCGATTGGTTCCAATTCATCCACTGCTATTGGATCAACGATGAAGGATGGTATATTAACCTTCTGGGCAAGTTCATAAGCAATTTGAGCACCCAAATTAGAAGCATGTTCTATCCTGGGTCTTTCTCGTAATTCTTCTAACATAAGTTGGTTTATATAATAGGTCCCACTAGGTAAGGGGCTTAACGCACCTCCTCTACCCACAATGGCGTCAAATTCTGATAAGGATATTTTTTCTTGTTCTAAACATTGAATAATGAGTTGCTCCCTGAAATGATACTGGTCTGTGAGTTGTTTAAACCTTTTTAGTTCTTCAAAACTATGACGGATGGTTTCTTTAAAAAGTTCTTTTTCACCTTGAAAGATGGCTATAGCAGTAGAGGTAGAACCCGGATTAATTACTAATACTTTATAATAACCTTTTTCTTTATCCATCTAAACCTCCTAAAACATATTACTCTTATTAATTTATTATAGCAACTTTCATGCCATTTTTAGAAATATTAATTCCCCAAATAAAAAAGACCTCTTTCGCTAAAAGGTCTTCTCCAATTTTTTACTTTTTTATTTATTCTATTATATTTATATAACAAATTTATCTATCATCATTAAATTAGGATCCCTCAAGGGGAGGGATTACCCTTGTGTATCTTTCATCTTATTTTCATCTTATCAAATACATTTTTGGTTACATTTTGCATTATTATGCAAAATATTACATTTTCTGCCAAATTATTATATCCCTTTCTCTTTTTTGAAGACTTTCTTTACTCATATCAGGCCATTCTTTAATTACCATATATTTCAAAAAAATCATAGTTAAAATTCTACTTACTTATCAGAGATACTCTTACCATTTCTGCTCTCTTTGAGAGAGGTTAGATATTGATCTTATTTAATCACCTTGAAAATCATAAATTTTCTTAATTTGATATTTTTTCATTTTATAATACAAAGTTCTTAAACTGATACCTAAATATTGAGCAGTTTTTGGGCAATTTCCATTGAATATATTTAAGGTATTTATAATAATATTTTTTTCAGTTTCTCTCTTTATACTATTTAGACTTTCCGTGGTATGCTCAATAGTCCCTGGAAACTTATCAATCAAAAATATGTCATCACCTTTCCTTTGCTGTCTTTTAAAACTGATAAATTCAGGTAGATGGATTTGTTTTAAAATATCCTCCTGCACCTTCATATTTATTACCGCTCTTTCAATAACATTTTCCAGTTCCCTTATGTTCCCTGGCCAGGAATAATCTAATAACAAATCAATTACTTCCGGAGAGACCTCTTTAATATTTCGACCAAACTCTTGATTACATTTCCTGATGATGTTTTGCACCAAAAGCGGTAGATCCTCTTTTCTCTCTCTCAAAGGTGGAATAAAGATAGGAATAACATATAAGCGATAATATAAATCTTCTCGAAAATGGCCTTTTTTAACTGCTTCCTCTAAATTTATATTGGTAGCAGAAATAACTCTAACATCTATATCAATAGGTTCATTACTTCCTACCCTGACAATTTCCTTTTCCTGTAGTACTCTTAATAATTTTGCCTGTAAATTTAAGCTCATCACACTAATTTCGTCTAAAAATATAGTACCTCGATCGGCTTCTTCAAAGAGACCCTTGCGGCCTCTTTTACTGGCTCCAGTAAAAGCTCCACTTTCATATCCAAAAAGTTCGCTCTCTAACAAAGTATCAGTTAAAGCAGAACAATTAACCCTGATAAACTGTCTATTTTTCCTAGGACTGTGGTTATGAATAGCGTGAGCAAATAGTTCTTTACCGGTACCACTTTCACCGTACAATAAGACAGTAGCGGGGGTACTGGCTGCCTTAATAGCCTGTTCTTTAGCAATAATCATAGCTCTACTCTTACCAACAATATCATCAAAGGTATATTTAGCTTCTAAATGGCGTATTCTATTTTTCACCTGATTTAATTCTTCAGTTAAATTTCTTATTTCAGAAAGGTCATGGATTACTGCTACACTTCCTTTTAGCTTCCCTTCTACCATTACGGGAGCTACATTAACTAAAACTTCTTTTTTATTAGGACCTACCTTCATTCTTACTCCATGCACCGGCTGCCCAGTTTTTAATACCTTCATATGCATACTTTCTCCTTCGGCAATATCCACATTAGATGATTTTCCCAAAACATCTTTTTCGGTTAAACCTATTAACCTGGTGTAGGCATCATTGACTAAGGTATGTATTCCTTTCTCATTTACTACTGAAATGGCATCATCAGTAGAGTTGATAATAGCCTTTAAAGTGCTTAAAATCTCTTTCTGTTTACCGATTTCCTTAAGAAGGGAATCATTAATATTTATTCTGTTATCTCTCATCTTCAGCTACCACTTCTTTAATAACATTTTTCTAGCATGTTCAATACTAATGGAACCATATTTTTCTCCGTCAAGCATTCTGGCTATCTCATAAAGTTGCTCCTCACCGACTATTTTCTTTACTGTTATGCTAGTTTTATTTTGAGATACGTATTTATTAATAAAAAGATGCTGATGGGCTTGACAGGCTATTTGAGGTAAATGAGTAACCGCTATTACCTGATGATCTTGGGCAATTTTGGCTAATTTTTGAGCAATAACTTCTCCCAAGCGAGCACCAACACCACTGTCAATTTCATCAAAGATCATAGTAGGAATTCGATCTGCCTTGCTCAATATTGATTTTAGACCTAACATGATCCTGGAAACTTCTCCTCCTGACACTATATCAGTTAAGGGTTTTTCTTTCTCCCCAATATTTGTGGAGATAAAAAATTCAATTCGGTCAATTCCCTTCTTAGTTACCTTGAGAGGCCTATCTCCGATTTTAATACCATGCTCATCTTCCTGCTCCTTAATTTGAATAATAAAATTACTATCTTTCATATTCAACTCAGCCAATTCTTTTACAATCTCTCTTTCTAATTTATCGGAAATCAACCGGCGTTGACTACTTAATTCTAAAGATAGTTGGCCTATCCTTTTTTCATCTTCTTCTATCTCTTTTTCTAATTTTTCAATCTTTAACTGGTCATCTTCCAAAGAATTTATCTGTCCTTGTAAAGTATCATGATAAATCAGTATCTCTTTGATTTGGGAGCCATATTTCTGTTTTAGATGATTGATTAGATTTAAACGGTCTTCCACTTCTTGTAGTTGATAAGCATCAAAATCAATTTTATCTTTATATTCTATAATCTGAGCTGCTATATCTTCTATTTTGAATTTTATTTCTGTTAATTGTTCCTTAATATGTTCTATATTTTTTTCTAGCATGGAAATATTACTGAAATGGCTAATAACTCTGGTCAGCATATCATATAATGAGAATCCCCCCTCCTCACCACCTTCAAAAAGAGCAGTATTAGCCATTTCCATAATTTCTTTTATTTTGGCTTTATGTTGTATTATATTCATTAATTCTTTTATTTCTTCATCTTCCCCTTCTTTTAATTTTGCTTGTTCAATTTCCTTAAGTTGGAATAACAGGTAATCCTTTTTGGAAAGTAGTTCAGAACGTTTCTGCAAAAGTTGATTCAGCAATTTTGTTTTTGATTGCCATTGACTGAAGTAATTTTTTAATTTATCTCTCTTTTCTAAAAAGGATCGATTGCCAAAATTATCTACAAAATCGATATGATATTCCGGATTTAATAATGATTGATGGTTATGCTGACCATGTAAATCAATTAAATAATTTCCCATAGTTTGAAGTATAGAAAG
>JAGPKD010000077.1 GCA_018054125.1 Candidatus Oleihabitans oleiphilus
TGGTGAATTTCTTTGTTCTGAGTTCACCACTTACTGGTTCATATATTTTTTGATATACCATCCACTCATTGTTCTCTTTGGTAAATTCTATATTGCCTTTTTCAAGCTCCTCATTCATTTTCTTTTCAGACCATCTCCAGCATCCATCACTCCCATCGTTTAATTTAGGGTATACATTAGTCCCATCGGGTGCCTTAATCGGGTAATAAAGATTCGGTCGATCCTCTCGCTTACTATGGGATCCCCATTTCCTCGCCAATTGTTTTTTATAATGAATTTTTTTGTCTTCATCAAAATAAGGAAATTTTTCATCGGTTTTTTGCTCTTCCCCTGCAAGAAATTTTTTGCTATTTTTCACATAAAATAAAATATACTCATGAATATTTGCTATAAATAAAGAATCCTGTCTACCTCCTCTTCCTTTCCAAGGCATAGATGCTATAAAATTCTCTCTTCCGAAAATTTCATCGCATAAAACTTTTAAATAGGCTTGTTCATTGTCATCAATAGAAATAAATATCACTCCATCATTCCTTAATAATTCCTTAGCGACTCCTAATCTATTTTCCATAAAAGTCAACCAAGTAGAATGATTAAATTTATCGTTATATTTAAACTCATCCGCTTCTTTCCCCGTATTATATGGCGGGTCAATGTAAATTAGTTTTACTTTTCCGGCAAAGCGTTTTTTGAGAGAGTGAAGGACTAAAAGGTTATTGCCTCTGATAATGAGATTGTCTTTAATATCTCCGTTTTCATTGGTTTTGAATCCATCTAAATTATGCTCGTCGTCCTTATCAATTCGTTTAGCATTAGTAAAAACTTTTGGATCTAAAAGGTGGCTGATTTCATCTGGCGCTAAAATTTCGTTCCAGAAAACTTCATCGCGTTTTTGATCCTCTTTGGTCATTCCTCCTTCAAGCACACAATCCTTGTATGGCCAGGAAAGCACAACCTCTTTTTTCTCTTTTATAAACTCATCACCTTCAGTTAATCCTATTTTATTTTTGAAGGCTGTGTAACTATCTGGCAAAAATTGCTTGTTGGAAACAAACCTAATAAATTTATCTTTATCAAAAATTGTGGCCTCGCCCACTTCCGTAAAAAATATCTCTTTCATTTGCCTGTCTGACAAAAGAAGTTTAATTAAATCCTTATCCAGCTTTATTGCTAGCTCAATAATTTTATTCTTTAAAAGCTCGCCTTCGCTAACCAAACACTCATCTTTCTGAAGCAAGTTTTTTAAATTGTCTAATAAGTTTGCCATAGTTTTACCTCATTAAATCATCAATACTATCGCCTAAAGCGTCCTATATTCTTTAACAGTATTAACTCTTGGATCTAACATAACCACAGATTCAATTTTGGTGATCGTATTCAAAGTAGTATCAGCAAGCTTTTATAACTTATCCTTAGATATATCCAATTTGACTCGGTATTTCTTAATATTTTTTGCGATAGTTAACATTTCTTTCTACGTTATAATATATTTTACTATAAAAACTTTATAGCTACTATACACCAATTAATATTATAAAGAATTATTCAAGATTTAAATATTTTATTTTATTATATCACACTGTTTTGACTACTATATGGTAACAATTATTTTAAAAAGTGAAAAATTGATTTTTTAGTTATTTCTAATACTCTTTTACTGTTCATTATTAATTCGACAAAGATTGTGGGAAATCCTGCTTTTTTAAGAAATAGTTTTTAGATAATCTACTTTCTTGTAGGAATAAAATTTATAAAAAAACAGCAAGTCTGAAATCCTTATTTTATAAGGGTTTTAGAGGAGAAATGCAATGCAAACGATTGTATTTGCATTATTTTTACCCGAGCTATATAATCACCCTCGAAAATTGCTCTTTTTTAACCAATTTTTTTACACTCTTAAGTACTGAAAGTGGCTTTTTATAAGGGTTTTAAGATTTTTAGGGAGCAAAAATAGCCCAAAAACAGGGTAGTTAATTGCCCAATTTTTCGAAAATTTAAACGCTAAAACTTGTACTCGCGAAAGCGGGTAAAGGCACTTTTTCCAAGAATTCAACACATTTTTTTAAAATAATCAACAAACTTCATTTTTGTCCTTTGTTCAAAGTTTTACACTATCAAGATTTTACAAAGAAAGTATCAAGATACTCAATTGAAATTCTTCCCCTTGAAAAGCCCTAAATTCACCCTCACCTTTAGCGGTAAGAGAGAATATAAGATTTCCAGGGAATCAAACTTTTTGATTTGGGTTAAATCTCGGATATCCTCCCGAATTAACTGGTGCTGATAATTATTTGACCATAATCGGTAAAAATCCTTTCCCCCTTTCAAAAACGGTTCAGGAAACCCACTAAGCTCAAAAAGATCATCCCATAAACCGTAGTCCGTTTGATTATCCTCTTGAAAACGAAAAGGATGATTAAGAAAATAAGATACCGAGTAGTGGTGGTTCGTCAATTCTGAATAGGTAAAAGGCATTAGGTGAAATTTCATATATCTGCCAGCCAGAGAATCTCCTCCTTTTTAATACAAATCTAATCTACCGCTACCAGTAACAAGAATCTTATATTCTTCTATTCTTCGGCGAATCTGTCATAAACTCCTTTGAGATAATTTATTTTTCCAATTTCTGTATTTATGAATTTCGTCAAAAATTACTAACGGGATCGATTCATCTATCCGATTAACTCTCTCAAAAAAGTAAGAATTCTGAATCAACTCTCTCTTGCTACGAATATCATCCCAATTAAAGTAAACTTGGTTACTAAAATCTCTGGCAATTATCTTTGCTATTGTTCTTTGTTCCTTATTTAAAAAAGGTTTTTTATAATATCGGGATTTCAAAAAATTACGATACTATAAAATACTCTTTTTAGATAAGAAACAATATATTTTCACACCATCTCTCTAATCCTCTCCCTTAGAAGGGAGAGGTAAGGTGAGGGTGATGAATAGTTATCAGTTTGTAATTAACTGTTTTCAGACTAAAGATGCGGGTATAAGTGGATGAGATTGCTTCGTCGCTTTGCTCCTCGCAATGACAAAAATTGTATACCGTATTACGTATAACGTATATCGTTTAAATACAGTCGCTAGTCGGAAGTTCTTTCAGGGGTTCTCAAGGGGAAGAATTCCCCTTGAATATCTTGTTTGTAAAACAAGATAGCATTTTATTGAATAAGGTATTCTTTTTTGATGGGTTTCAGGGGATACCTCCCTTGAATATCTTGTTGGAAATATGCTATGCACTAATATGTCCCACTAATATCTGAAAACCAATTAAAATTAAAATGATACCACCAGCCAGCTCAGCATACCTCTTCATCAAATAACCCAATACTTTCCCTATGCTAACCCCTATTAGAGATAGAATCAAAGTAATTATGCCAATAGTAATTATTACCTGAGTAATATCCAGCTTTATAAGAGAGAGGCTTACCCCGGCAATCAGAGCATCAATACTAGTGGCAATTGCTAAAAAAAATAAGACCAATGTATTATTGAAATCAATAGATTGGTTTTTCTCTTTATTTTGAAAAGATTCATAAATCATCTTCCCTCCTATCATAAATAAAAGCAGGAAGGCCACCCAATGATCATAGCTTGATATATATCTGGCAATATTTTGACCTAACCACCAGCCAATCCAGGGCATAAGCATCTGAAAACCAGCAAAAAAAAGAGCAATCTTCAAGGAAAAAGAAATACTAACAGTGGCTGAGACAATACCACCAGTGATGGAAACTGCAAAAGCATCCATAGCCAATCCAAAAGCCAGTAAAATTGTCGATAAAAAAGACATCTCTAATATTCTCCATTATTTTTTTCTGGTCTTAAGCATATCTCGAATATTAAGATAAAAGGTATATTGACAAGGTATTCAAGGGGAATCCTTCCCCTTGAGATTCCCTGAATTAAAAGCAAAATATATTGTTACTCATTTAGTAAATAATATTTATAATATCTTGCAGTGTCGAAATGTTTTTGAAATTCCGATACTACAAGATATTTAAGGAAAAAATTTCCTTTAATTTCTCTGAATTAAGATCAAAATTCAATATTTTTTATTTGTATTAATTCCTTGAATATCTTGCCAGTAATATTTTTTTGATAAATTCTATTTTTGCCTAAGGTATAAATTATTTTAGCAAATAATGAAGGACAGGTCTACTTTATCATAAAATTGAGTAAATAAACTTATCCCCATTATGTTATACTTTAAGTTAAAACACACTTAATTATTATAAAATAAAATCATTATAAAGAAAGAGGTATAAATATGAAAAATATTATTCTCTATTTTATAGGAAGAAACTGGGCGCAAAGAATTATTGTTTTAAGTGCTCTATCATTGTATGTTTATCTACTATTTAGTAAACCAGAAATAGCCAAAAAAGGATTTTTGGGATCGCTCCATACTTTTTTTAATCTTTTGCCCGTTATCTTTGCCGCTCTTCTTATTGCCCAGGCTATAAATTATTTACTACCTGATGAATTAATTATCAAATGGTTTGGGGAAGGAAGTGGTATTCGGGGAATTATAAGTGGAGGACTTTTAGCTGGACTATTACAGGGTGGGCCATATGCAGTTTATCCTATTTTTCAGTCTCTTCTACAGAAAGGGGCTCATATAAGTATTATTGTTACTATGCTTATCAGTTATGGAGCTATTGGATTAAGTCGCATTGTTTATGATTTTATTTTCTTTGAACCAAAGATTATTGGATTACGCCTTCTCTTTGCTATACCGCTTACCATTATCTCCGGTATAATATTATATTTTATTCTATAGAGATTAAAAAAGATTTGCTTGTGTTTATTTTTTATTTTTTGGTTATCAAAAAACAAACACTAGATTATTTAACTATAAACTTTTAGCATCAAAAAGTGAGCAAAGCAGTCTCATTCATTTATACCTGCAGGAGTAACCGAAAGAAGCTTTTCGGTTGCCTGTTTTCTTAACAGAATTAGGGACGGGATAATTAAATAATTTGACAACAAATATTATAATTTTATATGATATGAGAGCCTAATCTAGATAAACAATATTACTTAATATTATTACCTAATAATGTATTGCAACTTATATCTTATATCATTTTATAGTATCGGAATTTCGAAAAAATTCTGATGATACTATAAAATACTCTTTTTAGATAAGAAACAATATATTTTTACACCATCTCTCTAATCCTCTCTCTTAGAAAGGAGAGAGTAGGATGAGGGTGATGAATATTACCTTAAGGTTAATTTAAGGGGTCATGATGAATAGTTTTCAGCTTGCAGTTAACTGTTTTCAGATAAAAGATGCGGGTATAAGTGGATGAGATTGCTTCGTCGCTTTGCTCCTCGCAATGACAAAATGATATATCGTATATCGTTTAAATATATAGTCGCTAGTCGGAAGTTAAGGTAAGGGTTGTCAAGGGGAATACCCCGTCCCTTCGGGACACCCCTCTCAAGAGGGGAATTTTTCCCCTTGCCTATCGGAGTTTCTGTGAAATTTCGATATTATTAAAATCTTTCTCTTAAGTAAGAATATAAAATAATATTAATAATATCCTAAGACCCTAATCCTATTCCTCTCCCTTAGAAGGGAGAGGCAAGGTGAGGGTGATAATAAGGGGGTTTCAGGGGAAACTTTCCCTGAATATCTTTTCCATAATAATATGATAATATATTAATAATAAAAACTACTTTTTTAAGAAAATTTTATTCTATTGTAAATATAATAAGAAAAAACAATGCCTAATAAAAGATCAAGCCAAAAAGTTCAAGGAACTTTTACTCATAATTTTAAGCCCAGTATCCCCAATAGAAGCCAAATCTCACCTTTTGACTTTCTTCTGGCGATTCTTATGGTTATGTTAGTTTATTATCTTTTTAGATATAGTGATGTAGACAAAATTCTAATTGCGGCCATCGTCGCCCTCCTGGGAATAGGCATGGAAATGGTCAGCAATATATTCACTTATTTTTTATCTATAATCCAATCTGTTCCTTATATTGGACCAATAATAGTTAAAGTAATCACCTGGCCTATTTTTTTTACCTTAAATGCTGTGGCCTATTTTGTTACTTTGGTCGTTATTCGTTTCAAAGGAATGGCACTGGTTAAAGATGCTCGTATCTTAACCACTATTTTTTTAATTGGCTTCTTGATAGGTTTTATTCTTGGTCGACTATTCTGACTCAAAACTAACTGCCTTCAGATGTGTCAACCCCTTATGCTCAATAAATAGGTTAGCACTGTGTAAGGCATTTTTAATTGCCTCAGCTTTAGATCTACCATGACAGATAAAACACAGCCCATTTATCCCTAATAGAGGTGCACCTCCATAGGTCTTGTAATTTCCTTTCTTGGCATAGTCAGAAAATTTCTCTTTGAGCATATTTGTAATTATATTAGAGGGAAGATTGCTGAAGATATTCATCTTAAAATCAGTCATGATCATTTTAGAAAGTCCTTCGATAGTTTTCAGGACAATATTCCCTACAAATCCATCACAGACAATTACATCGGCCGAACCCGTAAAAATATCTCTTCCTTCAATGTTTCCAATAAAATTGAGATCCTCTCTTTGACTAAGTAAGATATAAGTCTCTTTAGTTAATCGATTCCCTTTATTTTTCTCTTCCCCTATATTAAGTAACGCTACTTTAGGCTGTTCAATTCCCAGTTCACATCTGGCATAAGAGGCTCCCATAAGGGCAAAATTTAAAAGGTGAATAGGTTTGCAATCAACATTGGCACCCATATCAAGAATAACTTTATTTCCCTTTAAAGTTGG
>JAGPKD010000078.1 GCA_018054125.1 Candidatus Oleihabitans oleiphilus
AATTCAAACTATGTCTAATAAAAAAAGCTATGAAGTCAGTGAAGTGGGAATATTTACCCCAAAAAGAAAAAAAGTAAATCAACTTTCTGTTGGAGAGGTAGGATATTTAGCGGCTGGTTTTAAGGATATAAGCCTGACTAAGGTTGGTGATACTATTACCGATGCCAAATGTCCTGCTAAGGGTAGGTTACCTGGTTATAAAAAAGTGTCACCAGTTGTTTTTTGTAGCTTTTATCCGGTAGAAAACAATGATTATAATGATCTTAAATATGCCTTGGAAAAATTAAGTTTAAATGATTCGGCAATTAGTTATATACCTGAAAATTCACCAGCTTTAGGATTTGGATTTAGATGCGGTTTTTTAGGGTTGCTGCATATGGAGATTATTCAGGAACGACTGGAAAGAGAATATAATCTTCAATTGATAGCCACCACTCCCAGTGTTTTATATCGAGTCCATTTAAAAAATGGTCAGCTTATTGAGCTTAATAATCCATCATTATTACCAGAAAGCAATAAAATTGATTATATTGAAGAACCATTTATTGAATTAACCTTGATTACACCCAGCCAATTCCTAGGGGGAATAATGGAATTAATTCAAGAGAGAAGGGGAATATTTAAAAATTTAGAATATCTTGATAAAGATAGAGCTCGCTTGCTATATAATTTACCCTTAAATGAAATTATGCTTGATTTTTATGACCGAATTAAATCAATTAGCAAGGGATATGCCAGTATGGATTATCAAATTATAGGTTACCAAACTTCACCTTTGATAAAGGTTGATATACTAGTTAGTGAAGAGGTCATTGATAACCTTTCTTTTATATGCCACAAAGATAAAGCATATGAAAGAGCCAGAAAATTGGTGGATAATCTGAAAGCAGTTATCCCTCGTCAGTTGTTTGAAGTAGCTATTCAAGCTAGCATAAATCATAAGATAATAGCTCGCTCTACTGTTAGAGCCTTAAAAAAGAATGTTTTAGCAAAGTGCTATGGAGGCGATGTTACTCGAAAAAGAAAATTATTGGAAAAACAAAAGGCTGGTAAAAAAAGGTTGAAAAGAATAGGTAAAGTAGAGATTCCTCAAGAAGCTTTTATGAGTGTTTTGAAAATAGATTGAAATAGGTTGAATTATTATGGGTATTAAAGATATTGGTTTATATGTTCATATTCCCTTCTGCTATGCTAAATGTCCCTATTGTAATTTTTTTTCTTTAGTCTGTAATGATGAATTGTTAAAGGGAAAATATCTTACTGCTGTAAAGAAAGAAATAGAAATTTATAGCCAAAAAATGACTGAGATAAATATTTCGTCAATCTATATAGGAGGCGGTACTCCTACTACTCTGAGTGGTATTCAGATTGAAGAAATATTAGCCTGTTGTTATAAGCAATTTAATATAGACCAGAAGATAGAAATTACTATAGAAGCTAATCCAGGCACTTTGGACTATAAAAAAACTAAGATTTTATTTCAAGCAGGGGTAAATAGACTTAGTATAGGAGCTCAATCTTTTTGTGATAGGACTCTGAGGAAAATAGGCAGAATTCATAATAAAAGAGATATCTTAGCTTGCTATCAATATGCCCGGGAGGCAGGATTTAAAAATATCAATATAGACCTTATGTTTGGTTTACCAGGGCAAACTAAAAGGCAATTTGAAGAAACTTTAAGAGAGGTAATTCATCTATATCCAGAGCATATTTCTCTTTATGCCCTCTCAGTTGAATCAGGCACACCTTTAGCAGATTTGATAAAACAAGGAACATTAAAAATACCTTCTGATGATTTCAGTAATGAGCTTTTTTTAGAGGCTATTACTATTTTAGGTGAACATAACTATGAGCACTATGAGATATCTAACTTTGCTTTACCAGGGAAGAGATGTTTTCATAATCAAATTTATTGGAAAAATCAAGCTTATTTAGGAGTGGGAGCAGGTTCAACTTCTTATTTGGCTAATAAACGTTATCAAAATTGCCGTGATTTGGCTCAGTATATTATATTACTTGAAAATGGCATTTTACCCATAGAATCCCAGGAAGTACTTACAAGGAAAGAGAAGATGTCCGAAACAATAATCTTACAATTGCGAATGAGGGAAGGATTGGCTAAGGAAGATTTTGTAATACAATTTGACACGCCAGTGGAAAGAGTTTTTGCCAAGCCTATCCAAATTTTAAAAGAACAAGGCTTGTTAGCTGAAAATGAAACTCACTATTTTCTGACCAAAAGAGGAATTTCTCTGGCAAATAATGTATTTATGGAATTTTTAGATTAAGGGGCAGGCGTGGCAATCTCATACTATGATACCCACATCTTTGGTCTGAACACTGTGAACTGAGCATGGGAAATATATTTATTTTAGTCTGGTGGGTAGAAATGGAGGATATTGCTTCGTCGTTTCGCGCTTCTCGCAACCAAAAGAATATCTGTAGTGCTCTTGACAAATGAGTTATTGGGTGATATTTTATATAAGTAATTAGCACTCTCTATCTTAGAGTGCTAATTTGGGGTGAGCAATATGATTATAAATGATAGAATGAAAACTATCTTAAATGCAGTGGTGCATCTTTATATTACTACTGCAGAACCTGTTAGTTCCGAGATGATTGTTTCCTATTATGGTTTACCAGTTAGTTCAGCTACGGTTCGCCATGATCTGTTGGTACTGGAAAAACTTGGCTTTTTGAAAAAACCTCATACCTCTGCTGGTCGTGTACCAACAGACAAGGGTTATCGATTTTATGTGGATAAATTAATGGGAAAAAATGTTAATAATCTAAGTGAGGAAGAAAAAGAAGAGATTATAGAGCAATATAAGATTGGAAGAGATTTTAATGAAATTATGATAATTACTTCCAAGCTAATTTCCAGATTGACTAATAATTTAGGCTTAGTCCTGGCACCTAATATGGTAAAGGATACTTTGAAGGATATACATTTCATTTCTTTGGATAATCAACGCTTATTAGTAACGTTGATTACCAATAGTGGGTTATTTTTTCAAAAAATAATGAAGGTTAACTGTGATATTTCAGAAGAAAATTTGGAAACCATTTCTCAAATTATTAAAAAGGAATTTTATGGTAAGAATTTAGAAATGGTAAATGAAGAAATGTTAAAAAAGATTTACCAATACTCCTTTGAGTATCAGGCATTAGAATCAATTTGGAATTTGATTGAAAATTGTTTTGATTTTACGGTTGATAATACAAAGGTCTTTTTGGGCAATCGTAGCTATATCTTGAAGCAACCGGAATTCAAAGAAATAGAAAAATTAAATTATCTTTTTGATTTTATTGAAGAAGAAGAAAATTTAGTTAAAATTATTAAGAGGTCTATTCTAAAAAAACAGATTGATATTATCATTGGAAGCGAACTGGGACAAGAAATCATGCAGAATTGTAGTGTAATCACCAGGCAGTATCTCATTAAAGGAAAGCCAAGGGGAGCAATTGGTGTCTTGGGTCCAACCAGAATGGACTATTCTAAATCTATTTCCGTTCTGGAGTTTATTGCTAATCGATTGAGTGAAATATTGCCAGAATAAGTATAGAAAATAATATAGTGAATATAATGATGATTATCACGGAGGTCAATAATGACTAATAATGAGCAGCAAGAAAAGGAAAGAGAAATTTTAGATAATGAAAAAATAGAAAAATATAAAAAAATGAGAAAGAACGAGCTTCTTAATGAAGTTATAGCTAAAGATAAAAAGTTAGAAGAAATAGAAGCACGTTTGCATAATAGTGAGGAGGAGCTAAAAAGTTTGCAGGAAAATGAAAAAAAGTATAAAGAACAATTAATAAGGATGCAAGCTGATTTTGAAAATTATAAAAAGAGAGAAGAAAAGAAAAAACAGGAATTCATAGAATATGCCAAAGAAGATTTAATTTGCAAACTCTTATCGGTGATTGATAATTTAGAAAGGGCTTCCTCTTATACTGAAGAACAGGGTAATGAAAAACATTATGAAAATATAAAGGAAGGAATTAAGAATATTTTAAAAGATCTTCGTACTATCTTAGAAAAGGAAGGTTTAAAACCAATTAAAGCAATAGGGGAAAAGTTTGATCCTTATTGTCATGAAGCAATTATGCAGGTTGAATCAGACCAATATCCAGAAGATACCATTACAGAAGAACTTATCAAAGGATATTATTTAAAATCAAAGGTTATTAGACCTTCTGTAGTAAAAGTTTCTAAGGGTAGAAGTGAAAAAAGAAAAGAAGAAATAGATAAATATAAAACGGAAAAAACAAAAGAAGATAATGATAATAATAAATAGAAATATTATAATATTAAGGAATAAGGAGGATTTCAATTATGTCAAAAGCAATTGGAATTGATTTAGGTACTACCAACTCGGTTGTTGCCGTTATGGAAGGCGGTAAACCGGTTGTTATAGAGAACCAGGAAGGAAGTAGAACTACACCTTCAGTTGTTGCTTTTACTAAAAAAGGAGAACGATTGGTTGGACTATTAGCCAAAAGGCAAGCGGTGACCAATCCCAAAAATACTATCTATTCA
This sequence comes from Candidatus Oleihabitans oleiphilus, assembly GCA_018054125.1. Taxonomy (GTDB): domain Bacteria; phylum Atribacterota; class Phoenicimicrobiia; order Phoenicimicrobiales; family Stramentimicrobiaceae; genus Oleihabitans; species Oleihabitans oleiphilus. The sequence continues at coordinate 4,544 of JAGPKD010000078.1, forward strand.
GTTAAACGATTTATTGGACGTCACTATGACGATCCAGCAGTGCAACAGGCTAAGAAAATACTTTCTTATGATATTGTGAAAGGTGAACACGATGATGTAATGATTAAGGTCCAAGATAAATTGTTTAGTCCACCGGAGATATCGGCTATGGTTTTGCAGAAATTAAAACAGGCTGCTGAAGCTCACTTGGGAGAAGAAATCAAAGATGCCGTAATAACAGTTCCTGCTTACTTTAATGACAATCAGCGGGAAGCAACTAAGGCTGCTGGCAGAATTGCTGGATTGAATGTGTTAAGGATTATCAATGAGCCAACTGCTGCCTCTTTGGCTTATGGATTGGAAAAAAAGAAGAGTGAAAAAATTGCAGTATATGATTTAGGAGGCGGAACCTTTGATATCTCTATTTTGGATATCGGAGAAGGTGTCTTTGAAGTAAAATCTACTAACGGAGATACTTTCTTAGGGGGGGATGACTTTGACCAGAAAATAGTCACCTGGCTTATTGATAATTTTAAAAAGGATCAAGGTATCGATTTGGGTAAAGATCAGATGGCTTTACAAAGACTGAAAGAAGCTGCAGAAAAGGCAAAATGTGAACTATCTTCTTCATTGGAAACTGATATTAACTTACCTTTTATTACCGCTGATGCCAATGGTCCTAAACACCTTAACTACACCTTAACCAGAGCAAAATTAGAGCAACTAACTGATGACCTTTTACAAAGGACTATAGAGCCTTGTAAGAAAGCTTTGGCAGATGCTAAGTTGACTGCTAATGATATTGATGAGGTTATTTTGGTAGGCGGGCAAACCAGAATGCCTAAGGTTCATGAGATAGTCAAGAAAATCTTTGGTAAGGAACCAAATATGGGGGTAAATCCTGATGAAGTGGTAGCAGTGGGTGCTGCTATCCAGGCTGGAAGATTAAAAGGAGAAGTTAAAGATATTCAATTATTAGATGTTACTCCTTTATCTCTGGGCATTGAGACCTTAGGAGGTGTCTTTACCAAGTTAATTGAAAGGAATACTACTATTCCTGTTTCCAAAAAGGAGATATTTTCCACTGCCTCTGATAATCAGACTGCAGTTGACATCAATGTACTTCAAGGAGAAAGACCTTTAGCAAAAGATAATACTAGTTTGGGTCGTTTTCAATTGGTTGGTATTCCACCTGCTCCAAGAGGGATGCCCCAAATTGAGGTCTCTTTTGATATTGACGCTGATGGTATACTTAAAGTTACTGCCAAGGATAAAGGTACTGGTAAGGAACAAAAGATTACTATTAAACATACCAGTGGCTTAAGTGAGGAGGAGATTCAAAGAAAAATTAAAGAAGCAGAACAATATGCAGAAGAAGATCGCAAGCAAAAAGAAAAAATAGAATTACACAATCAAGCTGATACCCTGATTTATAGCACAGAAAAGACCTTAAAAGATGCTGGAGATAAGATTAGTGAGAGTTTGAAAAATGAGATAAATAACAAAATTAATCAATTACGAACAGCGATGCAGGAAGATAATATAGAGGGTATGAGATCGGGAATAGAAGAATTGACCAATTCTTCTCATAAATTAGCTGAAGAGATATATAAACAATCATCTGAGCAAGAAGCACAACAGCAGGCTTATACTGGGGAACCTTCTTCTGAACAAACTTCAGAGAGTGCTCAGGATTCCCAAAAAGAAGAAAAAATATTTGATGCTGAATATAAAGAAGAGAATGATGATAATAATAAACAATAGACACTAGTTATACAAAACAATATTAAAACTATAGATATCTTAAGGTATAGGAATTTTGAAATTCCTATACCTTAAGATAAGGGATTGATTTGTTATAAAAGATTTTAAAAGATAAGATAGAAAAGGTAATACTTAGGTAATATATTCTTATTGCTTAGTGAGAATGATAAAATTATTATTTTCTTTTTAAATAAGGAACAATAT
>JAGPKD010000079.1 GCA_018054125.1 Candidatus Oleihabitans oleiphilus
GAGAATAACTACGGGGATTTAAAAGGGTAATTCCGAAATTAGCATTTCCCGGGATAGCAAGCTGGAGAGATATTGCCTCACCTTCTACCAGATTAAGGCTTTAATAATCATCGTTGTCTCCTGCTTTCAATAATCCTTCCCAGGTGCCACTGGATATGGGGATAGCTTCCTGGTAAGAATCTCCGGCATCCTGGCCACTTCCAGCATCATCCTGGTCCTCAATATCAATAGATAACTGATATTCTCCTTCGCCAGAAGAGCGATTAATTCTAATATACCAGGTTCCAGAAGAATCAGCTACGTAATCCAGAGTCTTTACATTTCCTTGAGTAATGGAAGAACCCCGAGAATAACTACGGGGATTTAAGAGGGTAATTCCGAAATTAGCATTTCCCGGGATAGCAAGCTGGAGAGTAATTAATTGCCCTTTATCCAGGTTAATTTGATAGTAATCATCATTATCACGATGACCTTCCTGGTCACTTTCGCCAAGACTACCAGTATAATTGCCTGGCTGTATGAGAGTTGCTCCTTCTAATGTATTTGTCTCGGGTAGTTGTTCTTCTTCTTCTTCCTCCTCCTCCAGCTCTTCTTCACCTAAACCTTCCTCTCCTGCTTCTGCCAGTATGGTAACACTATCTTCTTTAAAGGCTATATGATTATCCCCTGCTGATTCCCTCTCTACTCGTACCAGAATAGTAGAGGCACCAGAAATGAATGCTCTATCAATACTTATCTGTCCCTGGCAGGTATAGCCTGAAGGGTCATTGGGGGCTGAAACATTGGGAAGAATAACCGTTTTGGTCTCAAACACGCCTCCCATATCACCGCTCCCCGGGAAACCATAAATTAGTTTGAACTTTGCCTTAAACCCTCTACCTCCGCTTGGTCGATCGGTTGCCAGGGCAGTTATATTCAAAACTAAATCTTCTGAACCGGCAGGAATATTTTGGAAAGTCCATTGAGCATAATGTCTTAGATTCGCATCTCGTAGCCAGTACCAACCTTTAATTAAATTACCATTGGACTGAAAATGACTGGCCACCTTCTGGTTGTTTTCTGCTAATACCAGTAAATTCATAAAGATCAGGCTTAAAACAAAAATAATAGATATTATAAAAAATCTTTTTATTCTCATAATATTCCCCTCCTCTTATAGGAACATTTTTAAAAATTTAACTATTTTCATTTAAATCATAACCGGGTGGCATTCTTGTACTTCCTAAAAAGATAGGCAAAAAGATAACGGTAACGATGGTGAAATACTGCCCTAAATGATGATAACTAATAAAATTCACTCCGTTATTTTTAATATAATGATATTCAGTTGATTATTATTTTGTTCTAAAAAAGCGTTAAGACAATTGATGATGATGGTATGCTCATACAAAGACCAATCATGATAAGGTTCCTCATTAATTTTTACGGAAAAATCCCCGGACACTATCTCTTCTGGAACGTGAACATACAAATTGATATATTCATATTCGTCTAATAAAAGTCGAATGTCTCTAATACCTACTCCTAAATTATAGGAATGTTCATACAGCACTTGAGACACATCTTCCTGTCCATATCCAGAGTAATAAAAACTAACTGAATTTTTCCTGTTCTTAGGTTTGTATAATACCTCTGCCTCTTCATCCATAGTTAATACAAAATCCTCTCCTGGTGGGACATCTTTCTGACTGATTCTTCGCCGGGATTGGATATTGTCAACCTCAAGAGGAACTGTTATTCGAGGAGATAAAGTCTGTACATCAACAAACAAAAAATTATTACTAACTATAGAAGGCGTTTCAGGATAATCCACAATTATCTTTTCCGAATCAGGTAACCTTACTGGAAGAGAAATTTCTTCCTGAGTATGATAATATCTGAGTTTGGGATTGTTCTCGGTAACACTATCTCCAGTTACTGTTATTTTATCCTCCAGCAGGATTTCAGCTTCCCCGTCATTCACAGCAACAGTTCTAACTTTTAACTTAGAAGGACCGTAAAATACCGAAGGGATATAGCCTTGAACTTCTAAGTGGTCAAGATTAGATGAACTAAGAGAATACACTTTCTTGCCTACCGTCCCTACCAATAATGAATTCTGGAAAGGAATTATTCTGGTGATGTTTGCAGCAAACCCTTCAGCCATATTCAGTGGTGTTTGATGAAAGGCATTCTTTAAACTCAATTGGGGGGAAACCAGGTAACCAGGATATGTTTCTTTCAGGTTTTTTAATGAATCCGGTGTTTCCACGAATTCCCGATACCAGACCGGTTGACCGTTTACCAGGTTTACAGACAATAACTGATAACCATCATTGATGCAATAAGCATAGCCTGAGCCATCGTCCCACAAGTTAATCGTATCTGGTTTTATACTTACATCGATAGACTGTGATGTAGAATCTGCGTCGTAATATTCCTGTTCTATTTCATCAGGAAGTGACCATTGCTGATTTCCCTGATAATTCAGACATTGCATTTTTCTTCCGGCAATGATTTTGTCAGAAAAAATACTGCCCAAATCTTTAATTTGCTCTAAATCACTTCGCTGGCCAGTAAGGTAATTATACCCATAACCGTCAGTAAATAAATTTTGTTGATAACGTACTACTTCTTCACCCATCCATTCAAAATGCTCTCCTTCTTCTCCGCTCAGGTGATAAAGATATTGACCCGCCAGGATATAATTGTCTAACAGAAAAACCTCTCCAGAGCCGTTTTTATCCGTTTCCCATAATAGAGCTGGCTCACCCATGGTAGCATCTAAACGATATAAGGCAATAGGCCAACCAGCTAACAGGTAATAACCGTCATAATCAAGACTTCTGCTATAATTGGCCTTAGTAAAGATATGGTTGCTAGTCCAAATTTTATTTCCAGTTTGGGTATCTATCATTACTAATCGATAATCATCTGAGAAGGCTAATAATCTCTCGTTTTCCGTATCTGGATGTATTAACAACAACATGACCGAAGACTGTAATGGTGTTCCATCAAATCCCTCTATGCTATATTGCGGTTCTCCTGACGCATTATATTTTTCAATGGTACCAGAGGTGGTAAGTACATAAAAATTTTCAGAATTACATACCATATCTACTGGAACCCCCTCTGTCTCAATAACCCAGTCCGTAATCAGAGGAGGTTTCAGATTAAATTTCTTCCAACCGGTATGACCTCTATCACCTCCCTTGGTAAACCAGGGCAATTTTTTATCATCTGTTAAAGTAAACCAATCCATAAATCCATCATTATTATCCCATCTGGATTCAGGTATGGTCACATCTCGATTAATACCAAGATAGAGGTAATATCTTCCTGCCGGAATATAATTAAGGTTAATACGGTCTAATTGAACAGATTTTGTTTCCTGATAAGACAAAGTAGAAATTTCTCCCGATTTTAGAAGAATATTGACATAGTATCTATCCCTCAGCCATAATTCATAGAAAATGGGTCCCCATTCTGGTATAAAAGGAGCACTTTTATGGTATTCGTTCCATTTGCTGATGATTTGTTTAGTTCCGCTTTTTTCCGCCAGGTCAAAATTTACTTCAATATTATTATACTGATCGACCGAAAAATGAACATTCTCCAGGGCAAAGTCAGGAGGAGTTGAATCTAATTCAGGAGATGATATGAATTCAATGGTATATCGAATTATGTTATTTCCCTTTTTTTCTTCTTCTGCTAAAGTCGAAACTTCTAATTGGCAGTCATGAAAATTTGGTTCATAGGCAATGGTTTTATCAGTTGGATCATTTTCTTTTTTATCCAGGCTGAATAACTGCTCAACATTAAAGGATTGACTGGAATTGGCAATAAAATCATAGATTTCTTTTTCCCAGATTTTCTCGTTTGGTTCAAAATAATGATTATAATTATTATCGATAAATAAGGATAATTTTAAAGGAATATTCTGGTTTTCACTGCTATGAAAATCTTTCATCCCTTCATTGGTCACATAAAGGGTAAAGGATGTTTTTCTTCCTGGGTAAAGTTCTTTTCCTGGATGATTACGGGTGTTCAGGGGCACATAAGCAGGTAAGTTCCAATCCACTTTCAAATCGAGGGGGGAAAGAACCTCTACCTGAAAAGGAAATACAATTTTCCCGGCATCAGTATTCCAGAATTGTTCTTGAGGATCAGTAATCGCCACAGCCGGAGGTATAGGCTGATACTTCGGGTCTACGACCAATTTACAATCATAGACTCCTGACTTATTAAAAGTATAAGACACTTCATATCCTTCTAATGGTTTAGAACCGGAGGGTATTTCCCAGGAAACGTTTACCAGAGCATTGGCCGGCTTTTCCAGAAGTTCAGTCTGGAAGGTAACTTTTTCTCCGGGGAAAGATTTCAAATTCTGAGGTAAGGTGATAATTGGTCTTAAAAAATAGGGAGAAAAAGAAAGGGAGGTATAGCAATTCACCTTATTCAATCCGGAGGTCTTCTTGGCACTTGAACTTAAGGCAAGATAAACTTCTTCTATCTCAGTTTTTCCATACTTTTCCGCATTGATACATATAACTCCACTCCACATCAAAATTCCATCCTGGTCTTTAGCAGCACTGCCACTAAAATTATTTATGTTTTCTAAGGCACAATCTGAAAGATCATAGGTATAGTATTTTTCATCGTCCCTGAAACGAACACCAATAGTTGTCTTACTTTTAATATTTCCGGTTTGTCCCTGTTCACATTGAAACCAGCATCCAATCTTAAAGGGTAGCATAATCATGGTCCCAGAACCCTTAATTTTACAGATAACTGTATCACATAATTCAAGATTACTCTGCGATATTCCTACATGACTTTCCAGATTTAAAGAGTAATCCTGGGATTGGTATTGGGAAGAAACATTGTTGTATTGAACCCTGCCCCCGTTTACCAAATCATCATTCACCAGGGATACTGTTGGCCTTATACCTCCACTGAAGCTATTTATTCCATCTACAAAAAAAGTGCCAAAATCACCGGAGGGTATATTGGTAATAGAACCTCCTTCCCCACCAGTAATATTGTAAACCATTTGTTGACCATCATTTTTTATCATAATCATGCCTGATTCCGGGCAGGGAGATACTTTGTAACCGGTTGTAGTGGGATAAAGAAATCCGATTTCTTTTTGTGACTGAAGATAAATATCCATCCCTAACATGAAGATGGCCGGTAAGAAAGTATAGGGAGTTGCTACATCAGCCAGTGCCTCAGCCATATCTCCAAGTGGTCCGCTGCGGGCAAAAACATCCTTCAGAAAACTCATATCCGGTACCGGATGCAATAATGTATCCAATTCTTCAATATACTCTTCCGAAGGATTATAAGTGATACTGTTCCATTGATTCATAGGAGCAATGAAACTACTATTCAATTGCCTTAAATAATTTGGTTGATAGGGGGTTTGCAGGCTTTCCGCTGGATTATATTGCCAGATTGAGGAGGGAGGAGTATGGCCAAATTCATAGGAAGATACATTCTGCTGATGAAGAGCAGACGGAATATCCTGGTGAGATAGGTTATTCTTTAGTGAACTCTCTTTTGTTTCCATCGCTAGCATAGCTTCGGCAAAAGTCCGAAAATTAACAGCCTGGTCATGCAGGGGATGGTTAGAATCGTTGGCAACTGCAATGACTTCCTGTGCTGAATTAAAAATATTCTTATAGGGAGGGTCAGATGTGATATAAGGTTCAAAGTCGGCTGGACGGGAAAGATATAACGGAACATAGTCTCCATAAATTAAGGAGCGACTTGCTATTCCCGTTCCAAAAAATGGCATGATAATGGCATTATCAATATAATTAATATGAACATGGGTAGCTTCTTCAGTAATAATTTCGCTCTCATTTGCTACTGCTGGACAGGCAAGATTTAATACTAACAAATATAATAACATAAGTAAAAAAATGCGATTTAGTTTCATATTTTTTGCTCCTCTTAATTACAAACTTAATAGCTTTCTATGAATCTATAACAAGATATTCAAGGGGAATCCTTCCCCTTGATAACCCCTGAAAGAAAAATACAATTCAAGAAAATTCTATCTTGTTTTAGTAACAAGATAATCAGGGGAAGTATCCCCTGAAACCCCTCAAAGAAATACAATTCAAGAAAATTCTATCTTGTTTTAGTAACAAGATAATCAGGGGAAGTATCCCCTGAAACCCCTCAAAGAAATACAATTCAAGAAAATTCTATCTTGTTTTAGTAACAAGATAATCAGG
>JAGPKD010000080.1 GCA_018054125.1 Candidatus Oleihabitans oleiphilus
CAGGAAGTGATGGCGTTTAGAAAATAGCGCAACTGATTGCCTCACTTCCATCTGATTTTCTGAGCGATCTTCAACATATTTAAGTAAAGCTTATTATACTCTTCTTGTAACAAATGTCAAGCCCCGCACATGAAAAGCACCAGATTGTATCTGTGTTGGGCGAAGCCCAGTGCTTTTCAGGTGAGGGGTCAAGCCCCTCTTTCTTCTTGCAACTAAAAAGGACTCTGTCTCCAGAGTCCTTTTGTATCATTTTCGTTTTTTTACTTTTCTTTCTCTTCCACTTCTTCTTTAAAGTTCTTTAAAATTTCTTGAGCTAAATCTTTACCACCTAAACCAAAAGCTAAACCACCAGCAATGGCAAAAAGGGCTACGATACCACTAAACAAAGTATTAACAATTGAAGTAGCAATCTTAAGCTGAGAAAGAGCAGCTAAAATTCCAAAAATATAAAATACCCATTGAGTTAAGGAACCCAAGAAATTTTTATATTTTAAGCCAGCTCCAGCTAAAGATGCTTTTACAAATTTAGCTGAATATTCTCCCAAAATAATAGCTACAATTAAAATCAAAATAGCTACAATCAAATTAGGAAGATAATTCACTACGCTTCTAATAAAATCACCCACTGCTGCTAAGCCCCAAACATTGCAAGCGGCAATTAGGAAAGATAAAATTATCAACCATCTGACAATTTGTCCTAGGAAATAGCCGGTATTCAATTTAATGCCAGCTCGATCAGTAAATTTCTTAAAGCCAGTTTTTTCTAAAGCAGCATCAACTTTTAACAAATCAATAATTTTTTCTACTAGTTGTCCCAAACCATTCCCAATAATTAAACCTAACAGAAAGAGAATAATTCCACCAAGCAAAGTGGGAAGGAACAAAACAAAACCATGCCATAAATTAATCAAAGCATTGTAACTGGCCTGAGCTAAAGTGTTCATCATATTATTTTATTCAATTATTTTAAATTAGTAATTATTCGACCTTTTCCCTCTTTTTCTCAAAAAGAAGGGAATAAATCATTCGACCTTCAATTTTCTTCTTTAAGTTTATTATAAATTAGGAATTGAAGTCAAGCAATTAAGATAAATTGGGAAGGAAGTGGACCCGATGGGACTCGAACCCACAACCTCCCGCGTGCAAGGCGGGTGCTCTAGCCAATTGAGCTACAGGCCCATTCAATTTACAATTTTTAATTTACAATTTCCAAACAATATGTATTGTAGCAAAAAATTGGAAAAATAAAAAGGCGCTCTTGAAGAGCGCCATCTTTTTAATATTTTAAGAAGAAGGAATTAAAGGGAATTCAACAGAAATAATTTCTAAAACTCCATCCCAATTGACCTTAAATCCTAATGTTTCAGCAATGAACCTCAAAGGTAAATAAGTTCGGTCATTTTTGATAAAAGGAACAACTTTACTATTTCCCACCTCAATCTGCTTCCAAGAGACATTCCCATAACTATCAGTAATTCTTGCCCAATTTTTATTAATCCATAAATCGATAGTTGTATTTCTATAAGGCAAGGTAATAGTAACCTGACGTAACTGAGCATTCCATTTAACTGATCCTCCAATTGTTTCTATTAATGCTCTAATAGGAAGAAAAGTTCTGCCCTCTCTGATTACTGGAACGGTACCTCTACCAGAATCTATTTCTCGGGACACGGCTATAATTTGTCCTGCTTCGTTAATCTGATAAATTTTCATTACAGGATTATTGACTTGCAATTCTATTTTTCTGACAGCTAAAATTTTTGCCAAAGTAATAATTCGTTCAGTAACGTTACCTGCAGCATCACTAGCCTTAAGATAAATTTTATTAGGGCCATAATTCAAAGAAGTAGCAAAACTAAAATAACCGTTTTCTAGTGTCACTGTTTGATTATTAATCAAAAGACTAACAGGATGGCTATCTTTAATTTGTCCTTTCAGAGTAATATCAGAAATAACGGTATTAACAGCATCAGCGGACCAAGAACTAGGAAAATTAATGATAATTTCTGGAGGTATAGTATCTTTCTGAATCTCAATACTTTGCTGAGTCTTATTAGCAGCAAAATCAACCGCTAGAAAAGTAAAACTATTAACACCTTCCTGAAGTGTCAGAGACACTTGAAAAGTTCCATCATTATTAACAGAAATCAGTTGACCATTACAATAAAGCTTACTTAAACCAGACCCTTCGTCAGATGCCTTACCTGAAATAGTAATAACTGTCTGATTGGTCAGAGTCGGATAATCATTCAAAACTAAAACAGGAGGAATATTTTCTTTAAATTCTAATGGTCCTAACCAATTGGACCAGCCGGAACTACCGCTCTGATTTAGAGCTCTCACCCTAAATTGATAGCTATGGAAATATTGACCAATGAAACTAAAGAAATTATCTCTTACTTGATATTCACTCTTAACTTTATCAGTTAAGTCCCAGATTTCTAGAATCCAGTAATCTACTGTCGAGGAAGGCTGAAACCATTTTAAAATAATCTTATTATTATTCGATAGCAAAGATAATGGTATAGAATCCAAAATTGGTGTAGCTGGAGGCAGTAAAATTGTAAAGTTTCTCCATTCACTCCAGGGTCCCCAACCAACTTGATTACCAGCTCTCACTCTGAAAGAGTAGCCAGTATTATCTTGCCCCTTAAAAGCATAGCTAGTTCCAGTAATAATTGTATCTAGAAGATAATTACTGCTGTGACAAATCTGAATCTGGTAACGATCTGCTGAAGAAACATAACTCCATTTTAAGTTAATTGAAGTATCAGCAATAATAGACTGAGCTGGAGACAGAATCTCTGGAGAAACTGTAGGAGGAACTGCTACAATAAACATTTGAGAAACCCAGGAACTAAATTCGGTTCCTAACTTGGATCTCACTCGCCACCAGTACATTCCGCAAGGAAGGTTCAAAAAGAACTTATCCTCATAGAGATGTGATTCCCCCCAGCCACCTTGACTAGCAGTATAGTTTAAACTAATTAAGATACTGGAAAAATCAGGACGATTGGATAACTGAAATTCTGTCTCAAAAGGGAAACAAGTAGTCCAAGTAAAAGTTGTATTGGGTAAAGTGAAACCATTATTTGGCGGAGAAACTAAAACCGGAGCCGAAGGAATAACATGGAACCTTAAAATTGAAGACCAAGGAGAAACTCCTTCATTGTTTCTGGCTCTAACCCGCCAATACCAAAAGCCTGCCTGTAAATTTGCACTAGCCACATAATTAGTGTTAGACGTAAACCACACTAAACCAATCGAACAATCTGGTAATTTCGATAAAACAATCTCGTAATCATTAGCGTTAGCCACAGCAGTAAAAACAAACCTCACTGAAGAAAGAACATTATTGCAAATAGCAATATCTCCTTGTGGGGTTAAAGCAAGGGGAGTATTGGGAACACTAGCAGAAACAGACTTAATTCCAATGTTTCCTAGTCCTACCAAAAACATCACCAGTAGAACTATCGTCAACAATTTTTTGTGTCTCATAAGACACCTCCTTCTTTAATATTTTTGTCTTTTGGATTTACCTTTTGATAAATCCAAAAGAATTGTCAAAGAACAAAATTAATCAGTATTATAATATAAATGAAATTTAATATTTTGTCAATAAAATAAAAAGCACCCGCAAAGGGTGCTCTATCTACTGGGGCAACCAGATAAATATCCGGTTACTCTCTTTTGTATTATTAAGTTCAAGAAACACAAAACTGTGGTTTTGTGCCATTTTCTGCACTAATTCTTCCATATAATCCGGAATCATTATTCCTAGCGTATAATTATAGAATTTAGGAGGGTTATTAGGATCTGATTCAGAAGTCAAATAGAACTTGTAAAAATAAGAAATTTTGACCGAGGGTGGAGTACAACAGTAGTTAATGTTTTTCTCATAGGCACCAGTTTTTTCAACTCGGAATATCTGAAGGGCGCGGTACTGAGGAAACCAGCTATTTTCAAATTCATGAGCAGGAATAGAAACATCATTCCAAGGTAAAGAAACAATCTCTATTTTAGAAAAATAAACGTATAGTTTCCCCGCGACCAGTTTCAAACCCACTGGAGTTGTAGGTATCAACCTTTTTCCATCCGCATTTATGATCAGATCTGTACCGATGTTCCCACCAGGAACATCGAACCCGATATGATCTGCCTCGATATAGCTAACTATGCCGAGCGTTCCTTTTTTTAGTGTCGCAACAACTTCTGTAGTTGCAGCTGGACCGACAAAAATAATCTTTTCAGTTGCAAGATCTGGTTCTAAAACTGAATCAGCTTTTGCAAAATTCGGCACCATGGTAATACTAAAAATCATTGCCATGGCCATTAAAACCACTAAAATCTTTTTCATTTCTACCTCCTTGCTGGTCAAAACCAGCTTGTTTTATTTATAAAAATTTGTCAATGTTCAATTTCAATATTGTAATTATAGCGCAAATAGTATTGCTTGTCAAGCAAAGCGAAGAAGAACTGTTCTCCGTCACTTTTAGAGATTTCTCGCTTCGCTCGGAATAACAAATAAAGAAGAATTATTCTTTTCATTTTAAGATTCCCGCTGGAATTTACCCCGCACTGTGAGGCCAGGCAAAAATAACACTCCATTCACGAGTGAATCTTAATTCTGCCGAATGATTCAGAGAAGGGTCTAGTTTAAGTCTGCAAAGCAGATTTATCTGCAAAGCAGATGTATCTACGGAGCAGACCATTAAATAATAGGGAGAGGTGTAAGAGACTCCTCCTCTGCTAAATGAGGCAGGGTTTAAGACGAACGAGTAAAGTGAAACAAGTGAACTTTAGGTGGGCGACGTAGGGATCGAACCCCGCATATAACTTCGCTCTCGCTCGTTAAAAGGGGGCAGGCCTACGACCTCGTCGGCACTTGCCCCGCCCTAAATTGCGAAAAAGAGTGGGCATGGTAGGGATCGAACCTACGACCTCCATTTTATCAGAATGGCGTTCTACCACTGAACTACATGCCCAAAATTTTAGTGCGGGGTCAGAGACGCGCTCTTCCCGGGAAATAACTTTATTAATTTTTATGATAAAGGTATTTTCCCGCTGAAAGCAAAGATTTTTGCTTTCAGCCCACTGAGCTAGTCGCCCTCAGTTGATGAAGTGGCTAAATTCGGAAATAATTTTTTAGCCTCTTCTAAATTGAAATGTACTTCTTGGGATGGTTGAACTGGAGCTTTAAGTACTAAATTAATATTTTTAATTAAAAAAGTCAAACTAGAAATAATTAAAAAAATGCAAAATCCCAGTACAATTAAAACAACTATTAGAAGAAGGATTTCTTTTTTATTAATTTTCTTTCGAGGTTGAAGGGCCATAGAAGATTAACTATCTTAAATAAATATTACCTAAAATTTTTACGTTATAATTAGTAGACCCAATATTATTTTGATTAATTTCAATCTGTGAGAAATGAATGAGATATGGCAAATTTTGAACTCCAGTAAGCCAAGTTAAAATATCATTAATATTCCCATCTATTACGAGATTAAAACTATAATTCTTTGGCGAGTTATCTGAAGCAGGATTTAAAGTACCAAATCTAAAACTAAGATTCAATTTTGAGGCAGCTGGCAAATTTTTTAGTTTGCTTTCCAAAGAAATAATTTCTGTTTCAGTAGGCAAAGCTGTTTTTAAAGCAAGATCATATTTTTCTGCTTCCTGAGCTTCTTTTTCTAACTGCTGAATCTTATCTAAAAGAACGGCTTCTCTATTAATATTTTGCTGATATTTGGTAGTATCTAAAACTGCTTTTGTAATATCATTTCTTAAATACCATAAAAGCACAAGACACAAAACAAAAATACCAAGGCTTACTGCTATCAGAGTAAAGAATTGTTTCTTGAAATTTTCCATAAATCTCTTGCTAGTATATCAAATATATCATAAAATAGGAAGATATGCCCCACCCCTTAACAACAGAGAAAATTTATCTTAACGCCCTAAATCTAATCTTTAGGGAAAATTTTCTCCAATTAGCTAAATTCCTTGAACCCTTCACTTCTTATCAAGAAGCATTTTTAAGTTTAAAAGCAGAACAAAAATCTTTAATTGATCCTTTCCAGGAATGGGAAAAATTAGAACAACAGCATCTTAATTTTGTTACTCTCCAAGAATCAACTTATCCTGCCTTATTAAAAGAAATCTCTTTTCCTCCCCA
>JAGPKD010000009.1 GCA_018054125.1 Candidatus Oleihabitans oleiphilus
CATTTTTCCGATTTTACCAGTATTGATAGGATGACAGCTTTCCTAATAGAATAAAAGCTAATAAAGGTGACATTTTCTGGCGATAATTAACTATCTATTTAGGTGACATTTTCTAAAGTTATTGACAATAATTTTATAGTTGCTTTTTGCTTTTACCACTAAAATATTCTCTTATAAGAAAAATTGAAGATAAGCCAATTAGAATATAGATAATCCTGGAAAGAATGGTCATCACTCCAAAGATTGCTGCTATCACATCAAAACTAAATAAGCCAATCAATCCCCAATTTATTCCTCCTATTATTACTAATACCACGGCTATGCCCTTTAATACTTTCCACAGAATTGTCTTTATGGTCATAATTTTACCCCCTACCTGATTTTACTTAATCTTGTCTTTGGTCACCCAAATGTTATTCTCATTTGAACTATTATTCATTTGAAACCAAATTCATATTAAATTAAATAAAAACCTCTGTCAATTCAATTATTTCAGTTAAATAGCAATTAAAAGTTCTCTGGTAATATGGTCTCTTCAACTTACATCTTCAGGCTTATATTCTGAGTATACTGAATTTTATTTGAATAACCAATTGATTTCCAATTTCTCCTTCATTATTATTCCTCCTAATTTAATAATTTTTTAGAATTCTCATTTTCATGATTATAGTCATTCTCAAAAATCATTATAAAACTCATAAAGAAAACTATCAATCAATCCAGTCCCCAAGCATAAAGTCAGAGCTGATCTTATATTGCTGACCTCATATTTTCATATTTTCTATCTTCCAAAGACTAATTATGGTAGCCATACCGATAATTGAGGTAGAAAGGCAGACCATTAAGTTAGTTCTTCCCAGACTCCATCCATCTCTTTTACTTCATAGCTGGTTGTAATTTTGCACCAATAAAGCTCACCAGTGCCACCAGAGTGGTAGAGATAACAATCATAATAATACCTAGTGCCGAAAGCCTTCCCCAAAGGCCATCTCCAGAAAAACGAAGAATCTGAACAGCTAACACTTCGCTTCCGGGGCGTGAGAGAACCACGGAAAGGGATAATTCACGTAAGAACATAGTAGCCATCAGAATCCATCCAGAGACAATTCCAGGAACAAGTAGAGGAATAATTATTCTCCACATAGTCGTTAAGGGTCCTGCTCCGCAAACCTTTGATGATTCTTCTAAGTGTCTATGTATTTGGACAAAGGCACTGCTTAGAGGACGAATACCATAAGGTAAATAAGTAGCAATATATCCTATTAACAAAGTCCAGATAGTGGCATAAATCGGAGTACGAACAAAAAACCACATAAAACCAATACCAATCACAATCCCTGGAAAAGAAAATGATAAAAAACTCAAAGATTCTAAAATACCTGACATTTTTGTTCTAATTCTAACAATAGTATAAGCTACAAATAGAGATAATATCACTCCCACCGTAGCACCAAAGATGCCTAAAAATAAACTATTTTTCAATGACAAAATAGAAATAGGATCTTTTATCACCGCATTCCAATGGCGTAAACTCATCATGGAAAAAGCCTTAGCACTAGGAACCATGGAATAGGGCACCAGGGAAGTGTAGATCAAAACCAAGACTGGTAGGGCTATCAGAATGAACAAAAGTAAACCTAAAATAAAAAATAAAGGAATTTTAGCCTTTTTAAGCTTAATTATGGTGGGGTGATAACCACGACTGGAAATAGTTACATATTTTTCGCTTTCTGAAGTTAGATAGCGATACAAAAAAATAAGAGTAATAGAAATTACCAGAACACTCATACCAATTGCAGCAGCTTTACCATAATCTACCGCAAAACCAACTGAGATGGTCTGATAAATATGAGTTGCTAAAACATAAATTCGTCCGGGCATACCAATAACAGATGGTACTGCAAAAGAAGCCATACAACGCACTATACAAAGAATAAAGGCTGCCAGAATGGCTGGCCGAAGAACAGGTAAAGTTATTTTAGCTAAGGTTTGCCCTATACCTGCTCCACAGACCCGGGAAGATTCCTCCAGATTTACATCAAAGGAAGCCATTGCTGGTGCAATAATTAGATAGGCAATGGGCATATCTAATAATCCTTCCACCAGAATCATGCCCCAAAGGGAGTAAATATTAAAAGGTGAATGCTCTAAACCAAAGAACTGCTTAAGTATCAAATTTAAGATTCCGTTAGAAGGGTTAAGTAATAATACCCAGCTCACCGAAAAAAGAATATGGGGAATCATCATAGGAGTTATCGAAATTACTTTAAATAGGAATTTACCTGGTATATCTGTTCTGTTATTTAAATAGGCTAAGAATAAAGCCAGGATGGTAGCTACCAGTGCAGCACCAAGCACAAAAATCACAGTATTGCTTATAATTTTAGGCAATTCCGGATCAGTATAGGCAGCAATATACTTTTCTAAAGTAAATTTACCAAAAGCGCTTAGCCCCTCGGAAAAACTCCCAAAAACAAGCATAATAACCGGACAAACAGTTAAAAAACCAACTATTATAATTAATATAATTGTTAATCTGGAATCCCTCTTCATCAGTACACCCCACTCAAGCTGAAACCAGCAGACAGTGATTTGAACTTACCGCTAAATTCACCATATCGCCTTTTTTTAAAGATGTTTCCGGGTCTAATTTCACCATCAAATGTTCTTTGCCTATTCTGACCTCACCTTCATAAGCCTCACCAATAAAGATTAAATTATCTATTTGTCCACTAATAACGTTTTGTTCTCCAGTAGTCTGTTCTTCTGTAGCTCTATCTTTTTTTAGATAAATAAATTCTGGTCTAATACAGAGGATAACCTTGCTTTCTACCGGGAATTCCCTTTTCTGACAGATAAAGGTACCGATATCTGAATTAACAATAGTTTTATCACGCTCCTGTGCTTTGACTACCGCCTTAAAAAGATTAGCCTTTCCAATGAAGTCAGCAACAAACTGGTGGCTTGCATCAAAGTAAATTTTCCTGGGAGAGCCGATCTCTACAATATGTCCTGAGCGCATAACTGCAATAATATCAGATAGAGCAAGTGCTTCAATCTGATCATGGGTTACATAAACTGCAGTAATTTGGAGTTTACTAAGAAAACTCCTCAACTCTTTACGTGTTTCTTCTCTGAGTTTGGCATCTAAATTACTCAAAGGTTCATCAAAGAGAATAACCTTGGGTTCTGCTACTAGTGCCCGGGCTAAAGCAACTCTCTGTTGTTGGCCACCAGAAATATTAGTTGCTGGTCTTTTTTCAAAGCCTTCTAACTTAACAAAGCGCAATGTTTTTTCTACCCTTTTACGGATTTCCTCTTTAGGAATCTTTTGAATTTGCAATGGATAAGCAACATTATTATATACATTCATGTGAGGCCAGATAGCATAAGTCTGAAAAACCATAGCCAGTCCTCTTTTTTCGGTAGGGATATTTATACCATCTTTACCAGACCAGACTATCTCATCACCAATTATTATCTCTCCAGAATCCGGGGTTTCTAATCCTACAATACATCGTAGTAGTGTGGTTTTACCACAACCACTTGGTCCCAGCAGGGTAAATATCTGGTTACTGGGAATAGTAAGACTAACTTTATCCAGGGCTTTAATAGTCTTTCCTTCGGAATAATAGTATTTGCTTACTTCTTTAATCCGAATTTCCATGGTTATTCTCCTTTATTCATAATCCATGCTACCCTATGTGTGCTTAATAAACAGCAAATATCTTCTTAAACTCTGCTCCCCATTGTTGAATTTCTTCATCGGAAAGTTCCCTAATAGCAAGTACTTCTGCCTTATCTATACCATCAATGGGAGGAAAAATACCTGGTGCCAGAACATATTCTCCTACCTCTTTTGCTAATATAGACATAGCTTCTTCCGAGAGCCAGTAATCCATAAAAGCCTTTGCTCCATCAGGGTTGGGGGCTGAGGAGGTTACTGCAATTGCTCGGGGAGTACCCATAAGAGGCTGTTCTATTCGAGCCCAATCTAAAGGAGCTGGTGCTTTGGTAATAATATATTTTGGCATAGAAATAGCAATGAGTTTCTCACCACTTTCTACTGGTGCTGGAGTAGGACCAAAAGATGCCACAAACATTGGTTTATTAGCTGCTAATCCTTTTACAAAATTAAGCCATTCTTCCTCTGATTCGAAAATATTCTCTTTAAGACCGACAAGCCAGGATATAGTGGTGGGATGAAGAGCTGGGTTAGCCATAACAATCTTGTCCTTCCACTTGGGATCAGCCAGATCTTCATAACGCTTGGGGACATCTTCCTGTTTGACCAACTCCTTATTTTAAATAAGTGCCACGTACTCTATGCCAAAAAGCTGGATACCATCTTTTCTGGTCCATTCCGGGTAAGCTTCGGCAACGGGAGAAGTATAAGTAGAAAGAACTCCTCTTTCTTTCAGTATTTCTAAAACAGGCAGAGGTGCTTGTATTACATCAGCCAGAAGTTTACCTGCTTCAAATTCAGTTAATACGGTAGCTAGAAATTTATCAGTGGAAATTCTGGTATATTCACCTTTTATACCGGTTTTGGCTTCAAAGGATTCCATAATCGGTTCGATGGCAGTAATATTAGCATAAAAAGATACCTTTGAAGCCCCTGCTGTCATTCCTAATACTACTAACAGTATAAAAATAGTAACTATAATTGATTTAACTTTTCTCATTTTAAATTCATCTCCTCATTTTTTTAATATTTTTAATATCGTCCTATCGTCCCTATCAATAAGTCAGAACCTGTTTTAAATATCTTTACTATTAATTTACACCTCCTCCCTCACCTGAATTACATTTAATTAATAGTTAAAATAATATTAGTGGATCCAGAGGTCTCAAGATATTCAAGGGGAATTCTTCCCCTTGAGAACCCCTGAAATAACTTCCGACTAGCAATTGTATTTAAACGATATACGTTATACGTAATACGGTATACCATTTTTTGTCATTGCGAGGAGCAAAGCGACGAAGCAATCTCATCCACTTATACCCACATCTTTTATCTGAAAAGCGTATATTACTCTTCCATATCTTGTCTTGCTAAATTTTTTATAACAAATCAATTCTTTATTTCAAGGTATCGGAATTTCAATAATTCCGATACCTTGAAATATTATTTTTTTATCTTAGATATTAAATAAAGCTAAGTAATTTACCATTTTTAAACATAGTGTACTCGAACCTGCATAAAAAAACAAGAAGAAATGCCACCCTAAAGTCTCTAAACAAAGAAAGAAAAAAGCAATCAAAGAAGTTGAAAATAAGTTAAAACTAATGTTTCAAAACTTGATCTCATATTTTTTATATTTTCTATCTTCCAAAGACTAATTGGGGTAGCCATATGGATAATTGAGGGATAAAAGTAACCATAAGCAGTACTGGGATATTCCCCAACAGCAAATAAGGTATAGTATATCTTAAAAATTCCGCAATGGGTACTTTGCCTACCCGGGAAGCCATAAACAAATTAGTGGCTACCGGGGGGGTTAACATACCGGTGCCTTGATTTACAGCTAAAATGGCAGCCATCTGCAAAGGGTTAACTCCCAACTTAATAAAAAGAGGAAAAAGGAGCGGGGCACAAACTAACATTGAGCTGATATCATCCATTAGCATCCCTACAATCAATAACATCACATTTATTAATAATAAAATCACTATTCGATTAGAGGATACCTTTAACATACTTTCGGCTAAGATCACGGGTAATTGTTCTAAAGTAAAAATTCTACTTAAGATAAGGATAAACATTATGATAAAATAGAAAGAACCTAATACGCTGACACTTTCGATGGTGACCGAGAAAAAATCCCTCACTGATAAATTCCTATAGATAATAAAACCAACCAACAAGGCATAGATCACTCCTACTGCCGCTCCCTCCGTAGGGGTAAATAATCCGCCATAGATACCTCCTAAAACTACAACCGGCATTAATAGCGAAAAAAATCCGCTGCGAGCAGAGCTCATAATCTTATTAAAAGATATCTCTCTCGTCTCTATTATCTTAGTATTTTTTCGACAAAAGAAATAATTGATAATCCCATAAAAAAGTATAAGTAATAGTCCAGGGATCACTGTACTTAACCAACAGGCAGCTATAGAGGTGCTGGTGATCATTCCAAAAAGAATCAAAGGTATACTGGGGGGGATTAATTGTCCTAGTAAACCGGCGCAGGCCAGTAAGGCAGTAGAATATCTTCGGTCATATCCATATCTATCCAGTTCAGGTAATATAGCCGGTCCGATAGCCGTTATAGCCGCTCCCGACGAACCAGTAATGGCTCCGTAAAATCCGCAAGAGACAATAACTACCAAACCCAAACCACCCTTAATGCGCCCTACAATATTATTTACAAAGTCTACAATTTTACCAGACATTTTGCTTTTAGCCATTAAACTACCAGAAAGAACAAAAAAGGGTATAGCCATTAAAGTAAAAGAATTTAAATTGGTAAAAATAACCGGGATGGCAAAATCAGTGCCCAGGTCAAATACCTTCATCATTCCCATACAGGCTACCGCAAAACAAACAAAAAGCGGTAATCCACTTATAATTAAAATAATAATCAAAATAATAAAAAGGAGGATTATGGTCAAATCACTCATTTATCCCGACCTCCTTTAGCCTCTTAAATTTATCTATCGCCTTCATTAAATAAGTCAAATTGTGGATTACCGCTAAAGTACCACCCACCACAAAAGAAAGATATACTATCCACATATCTATCCTTAATACCAGGGAAGTTTGTCCCACGCCAATAACCCATCTTACCTGCACTATCGACCAGTAAACAAATATTATAAGACTGGTTAAAGTGATTAAGTTAAACAATATTTCTAAGATCATCTTACTCTTAGCTGACTTTATCCAATTATCGAGTAATCCACTGCGAAGATGGGAATCCTCTCGGGCAGCTACCGCTACGGCTAACATATATAGCCAGATAGAAGAGAAGCGAGCTATTTCTTCCCAGGAAGAACTTTCTAGGTTTATGGTAATCCGTAAGAATATAGCTAAATTTACTAGCCCGATCATAATAAGAAAAGAAAGAAATGATCCCCAATCCTCAATGATAGTAATTAACTGCCCGAGTATCTTGCCTATCTTTAAAAAAGTGGTATTTTTCTCCATAATATTTGAATTCTTTCTTTTTGGTGGACCTTAAGTTTAAATTATTTTATCTTTTATTACTATTACCTTACTCCTAAATTTTCTAACAAGAAATCAATAAACTCACTTCCGTAAATATCCCTTGCTTGCTCCCATAGCCCCCCGGGCGTCTTAGCTCTATCTATCCATACCTGTCTCTGTTCCGGGGTAAGTCTGGTTACCACTACCCCTTCCTCGGCAAATTTCTTATAATATCCTTCCTCATCCGCTTGACATTGCTGATTTATCTTCACCGCTACTTCATCTGCAGTCTCTTGAATAATTTTTTGCAGCTCAGGAGAAAGGCCGTCCCATAGTTTTTTATTAATGAAAATACAACCATAAGCAGGAGCTGTATTGACGTCGGTAAAATACTTGGTTACATCTCGGAATTGGGTATAAACTGTTTCTACTGCTTGATTAGCCTGGCAATCGATGATACCCAGCTGCAGAGCAGTAAATACTTCATTCATATCTACCGAAACTACTGGTCCTAATTCTTCAAAATAAATCTTACTGGTAGGATAACCTACCCTGGTTTTTATCTTTAATTGAGTTATATCTTCAGGATAAACCACGGGCCCCTTCATACCGGAATAACCATCAAAACCAGCATTTAAATAACCTAAAAGTTTAATCCCTATTTCCTCGCAAGCCTCTTCCGTATGCGTATAGAGAAAACCATCTTTACTAAAAAACTTATAGAAATCATCCCAGCTGGTAACCACAAATTCCAGGTAAAGAGGGGCAAGTTTGGCATAGCGAGTACTCGGTGGCAGGAAACCTATTTCCAGAGAACCTTTACTTACATTATCAAACTGATCCATCCAGGGACCCAACTGTTGAGAAGGGAAACAAGCTATTTCAATCTGTCCATCAGTTCTTTCTTTTATTAGCTGAGCAAATTCATACATTCCAGACCCAAAAGGCACAAATTCGGGGACTAAGGTACCAGCCCTCCATTTATAAGTCGCACTCTCTGCCCCCACGGAGAAACTAAAAATAAAAGTAAACAGTACCACTAACTCTACTAAATAGTTTAATTTTCTTCTATTTCTAATTATCATTTAACCATACCTCCTTCTTAACTTAAAATATTTATTTCTAAAATTCTTTAAATATTCATTATTTACAACTTGTTTATAATTTATAATATGATAATAGGATTGATTTGTCTATATTTTTATCTTTAAATACTTAATCTAATCCTCTTTATCTTTTATTTATTTATCCTTCCCTCCTTTACTTTATATTTCCTAATTTCTTTAAAATATTATAAAAAGAATAGATTTGCTTCTATCTTTATTTTTATAAATTTTTACCTTTATTCCTTGATATTATTATACTGGCTCCATACGTGCAAGGAAATGCCTCAACGCAGGCGGTTCATAAATAATCTTCAGTCCTTTTACCTTGTCTCGCTTTTCATAAACTCGGCTAAGCCCCTCTGCTACTACTTCCATATGGCGGTCAGTGTAAACTCTTCTGGGAATAGCCAAACGCATTAACTCCATTTTAGGGAAAATCATTTCCCCCGTCTTCTTATCTTTTCTAGAAAGAGCAAGTGCCCCCAATCCACCTCCTCTTACTCCAGATTCAAGATAAAGTTCACCAGCTAAAGCATCAGCTGGAAATTGGCTTTGAGGTATATGAGGGAATAATGAGGCAGCATCTACAAAAATGGCATGCCCTCCTACCGGTTCTACAATCTGTATTCCTATATCCTTTATTAGTTTTCCTAAATATTCTACCTGATGGACTCGGTTAGCCACATACTCATCGTTAATCATTTCATTTAAACCAGCTGCCAAACATTCTAAATCTCTACCAGCCAGTCCACCATAAGTAGCAAAACCTTCATAGGCAATTAAGCGAGGAAGTAGTTTACCGTAAAGCTCTTCATCGTTTAAAGCAATAAATCCGCCCATATTTACCATAGGGTCTTTCTTGGCGCTAAAAGTACAACCATCGGCATAAGAGAAAGTTTCCTTTATGATTTCAGCAATAGATTTTTCTTCATAACCTCTTTCACGTTGCTGGATAAAGTAGGCATTCTCTACACAGCGAGCTGCATCTAAGTAAACAGGGATGTTATATTGAGAAGCTATTTCCTTTACTCCTTTGAGGTTAGCCATGGAAACCGGCTGTCCACCTCCTGCATTGTTGGTAATGGTAAGCATAATAAAAGGTATCTTTTCTGTTCCTACCTCATTTATCACGTTTTTTAATTTATCTAAATTAACATTTCCTTTAAAAGGATCGATAACTTTTGGGTCATAAGCAATATCGGAAACGCACTCTTTTACTTCTCCACCATTAAGCTCAACATGTTGAGCAGTAGTATCAAAAGGCATATTGAAAGGAATAATATCTCCTTCTTTTACTATAGTGCCAAATAAAATATTTTCTGCTGCCCTCCCCTGATGGGTAGGTATTACATATTTATATCCCAGCACTTCTTGAACAGCCTTCTGTAGTCGGAAAAAACTTCTAGCTCCGGCATAAGATTCATCCCCTTTCATAAGTGCCGCCCATTGGGTATCGCTCATGGCTGAGGTACCACTATCGGTTAAAAGATCAATATACACATCTTCTGCCTTAAGGCTAAAGACATTGTAACCTGCCTCTTTAATTCTTTGTTCTCTTTCCTCTCGGCTAATCATTCTAACAGGTTCAACAACTTTAATTCTAAATGGTTCTGCCTTAAAATCGTTTTTTTTCATAATTTACCCTCCGATTTAAATTTATTTATTTTGGCTCACCAATTATCTAACTAACATTATCTTATATTCACACCACTTTTCTCAACCTTACTCTCCTAATAATCTTCACTAATAATCAGCCCTTTTGCTAATTTTCATCTCTCTACTGCGGACTAGATATATTATTGTAATTATATTACTGCGATGCACTCTATTTCTATTTTGGCATCCTTAGGAAGGCGGGCAACTTCTATACAGCTCCTTGCCGGGAATTCTTCTTTAAAATAGTCAGAATAAACCTTGTTTACCTTAGAGAAATCATCCATATTTGTAAGAAAAATAGTTACTTTCACAACATTTTCAAAATCAATTGAATAGGGTTCTAAAACTGCTTTTAGGTTTTCTAATGATTTTCTAGTTTGTACTTCAATATCATCTCCTGCAATTTCCCCAGTAGCAGAATCAACAGGCAATTGTCCGGAAACAAATACTAAATTTCCAACTTTTATAGCCGGGGAATAAGGACCGATTGCCTTTGGCGCCTCCTCATTAATCAATATTTCTTTTCTCAATTTTAATTTCCTTTCCTTTTTTTCCTAAGACTTCAATTTGGCTATCCACTAGGACTGTAACTGTAATTGTACCTTCTTCTTTGCTTTCAATTCATCTATATAGTTATAGACAGTATAACGGGAAAGATTTAATTTTTGGGCTAATAAATCGATAGCTCCCTTAATCATGAAACCACCTTTTTCATCGATAATTTCTACCACTCTTAAATTATCCTCTTTTTGCATTAAGGATACTGGTTTACCAACTTCTTTAATGGCCTTATCTATGATACTATCAAGAATTTCATCTATATCTTTCACAAAAGTTTCCTCTTCTTTTTGCTCAGCCAAATCAGTGATAGAACAAAATTCATCCATAATATGCTTGAACATTAAATAACCTTCCATATCATAATTGATACATAAACATCCCACAATTTCATTATTTTGATCCCGGATAAACACACTGGAGGATTTTAAAATCTTCCCATTTTTGGTTTTAGTCTTATAATTAATTATTTTGTCCTCTTTGCTGTCACCAAAACCACCTTTTCGCCAGCCAGCTAAAGCAAAGTCGGTAATAGGATCACCTATCTTTCTCCCGGTAATATGTCCATGCTCAATAGCCACAATAGATGATTGGGGATCACTCAAATCATGTAATACTACTTCACAATTTTTACCAAAAGTCAAAGCGATTGTTTTTACGAGGGGAATAAGACTTTTTATTAGAGGATGTAATTTTTTCTTTTCTTCTTTCATGAGAATCTCTTTTATTTATTAAAAATATAATATGGTAAAAATATTTTATTACCTAAAATATTTTATGTTATATATTTATCTTACTTATATTTATAAAAAAGTCAAGTATTTATTTTCTTTTAAAACAGAGAATGGTCACCTTTTTGAATTAAAAATAATTATGTGATTTATTGCAGTGTAACATACTCCTATATATTCCGGCTATATCTTTTAGTCAAATAAATGAAGAGGATATTCAATCTGGTAAAAATTATTGACAAGGTGTTCCCTGTAGAGATAAGAGGATAAACTACTTTGCCAAATTTTGGAGATAATGGTCTAGTTAGGTAGTAAAGAGAGAGTCTAACCATCACCCCTCTCTCGGTTAACTTATTTAAACTCAACTCCTTTTTCTTTAAAGAGCTTTATACAGGCCTCTACTACTTTTGTCTCATAGAGAATACCTTTATTTTTAGAGATTTCCGCTAAGGCTTCCTCAATAGGCAAGGCTGGCCGATAAGGGCGATGAGAAGACATGGCCTCTACCACATCAGCAACTCCAATAATCTTGGCTTCCAGAAGAATATCTTTATCCTTTAGCTGATGAGGGTAACCGGAGCCATCCATCCTTTCCTGGTGCTGAAGGGCAATCTGGGCTATAGGATAGGCAAAGTCAATATCCTTGAGAATATCATACCCTATCTCGGGATGTTTTTTAATAAGGGAAAACTCTACCTCATTTAAAGTAGCTGGCTTAGTCAGGATTTCAGAAGGGATACCGATCTTCCCGATATCATGCAAGGCAGCAGCAATCTTTATTGCCTCTTTCTGTTCCCGGGGAAGTCTTAGCTCCTGGGCAATACTGGTAGCCAGTTGAGCTACCTTTTGCTGGTGGCCGGAAGTATAGGGGTCACGGGTATCCATAATTTTAGAGATAGCCTCAATAATAGCATTTAGATTCTTTTCCAGCCTTTGTTGGTAATCTTTCAGGGTAGTAATATCCTCGGCTAATCCCAGAAGATACTTCTTGCCGCTCAGTTCTAAGGCGGAAAGACTTATCCTTACCGGAAAAGATGTGCCATCCTTACGGCAATGTCTACTTTCAAACTGTCTATATTTTCCCCCTTGCAATTTTTTCCATAATATCTGCTGGTCTTTCCTTCGGAGAGAGTCAGGATCTAAATCGCCAATATTTAAGCTAAGTAACTCTTCCCGGGAATAGCCATAGCGCTCTTCCATAGCACGATTAACTTCTCTAATATTTCCCTGCATATCGTGTAGGGCTAAAGCTAAGGGAAGCTGATTTATTAGTGTTCTATATTTTTCTTCACTTTCGGTGAGTGCTTCTTCTGCTTTTTTACGTCTGCTGATATCCCGGACAACCCCTAAGACCACCAGCTGACCCTGTAACCTCACCGGGTAGGTGGAGATCTCCACCTCTATCCTTTTCTTATCTTTACCTTGTAAAACAAATTCTTCTGGTTCGGTAGGTAACCCTTTTCGGTTTCTGGCCAAAGCACGTTGAGCGACAGGAAAATATTCACTGGTAAGTAGCCCTAACTGAAAATAATTTTTCCCAATTAACTCTTCTTTTTGGTAACCGGTAATCCTCTCCGTCTCTTTATTGCCATCCATAAAATTACCCTGCAAGTCACTGAGATAACAACCATCAGGGGCATAATCAAAGATAAGACGGAAATCTTCTGCTAATGATGCAGTTTGCTTGTTATTTTGGTAATTTTTAGGCTTTCTCTTGCCATCTAAAGTTTTTGCTACTTCTTCTTGCTTTGTTCCTGGCTTATTTTTATTATCCTTCATCTTCCCTTGATACCTCCTTGGTTGGGAAAGCTAAGTAGGTTTATTAGCTCTTCTTACTACAGATAAATAAAGTAGCTTAAGATAATAAAAAAAGCCGGCAGCTTGGCAGCCTTCATAAATCAGAGGTAGTTCTAATTTACCTTAGGTCCATAGCTTTGCGCCCTACCCTTTCGGGCAGTTTGCCTTTATCAACTTTTTTATTTTTAGATTCTAATATTTACTAATATTTAATTTTAAACTTGCTATATCTTCCTATCTATTTATTATATTTATTCCCTAAAGGCAATAATTTTAGACAGAAAATTTTAAAATATTGATAAAATATATTAATTTCTGTCAAGGATAATATACCGATCTAATAATTTACCTATTTCACGACCTTTTAAACCTGCGTAGCAGTACAGCATTTCCATCAAGATCTGTCGCTTGCTACCTGTTTCTTTTTTTATAGTTTCAAAATCCTCTCCTATTTCCTGACAGACTATTGTTATTACCTCTTCAGTTAGGCAATAATAATAAATTTTCCTTATAGAGGGAATCTCTTTATGATCTTTAGTTAAATATTCTTTCTTGCCATGTTTTTACCTTAATAAAGAATAACTTTTGTCAATAATAAAGATTTGACCCCTTTTCTTTTTCCTAATAACTAATATAATAAAAAGCAATATTGGAGTTGAGAATAAAAAGATGAAAGAATCATTTAAAAAAAATTTGGTAATCCCATTACCTGAAACTTCAGATAACCATCGATTGGAACCGGTTAAATTAATTGATTATTTAAACAATACTGCTGGCTATCATTCTGATTCAATTGGCTACTCATTTGATTCTTTATGGAAAAGGGGATATTGTTGGATACTACTCTCCTGGAATATCAGTATAGATCAATTACCTGGGTTGGGCGAGAAAATTCAAATTGAAACCTGGGTTTCCCGTATTGAAAGATGTTTTGCTTATCGAGAGTTCCTGGTTCGTAACCATAAGAAGCAAATCACGGTGCGTGCTTCTTCCCGCTGGATTTTTTACAACATCAACAAAAAAAGGCCGGCCAAAATACAGCCGGTATTTTTTGACCATTGGAAAATTAATACAGAGAAAGCCTGCCCTTTCTCGCTTCTAAAATCTTCTCTTCTAAAAAAACCAGCTTACCAAAATAAGGAAAACACCTTTATTATCCAACAAGAAGATATTGATATCCTGGGTCATGTCCATAACTCCAAATACTTAGATTGGGTTATGAGGTCAAAACCTGAAGCAATTCTAAAACAATATGACTTAACATATCTGCAGATTCTTTACCATCATGAAATAACCTACCCGGGAGAAATTATCATCAAACAAAACATTATGTCCCCAGAAGATGATTCTGAACAAGTTATCTATGATCAGATTTGGGATAAAAATAGACTTCAAATTTCTACTGAAATCGTAACCCAATGGAAACAACATATTTACCTTTAACTTTAATATCTTTACCTAATAAATTATCTTTTGCCTCAAGTATAGAAATCAGGGAAATTATTCTGTCTTAAAATAATTTGCTTGTTTAAATAGCTGTTTATTTGATATAGTAATATTATTAAAAAATCTACATTCTTAAAATTTATGGAAAAATCACTACAAATAAAAAATAAAAAAATTACAGTCATGGGCTTGGGATTAAATCAAGGTGGTCTGGGGGTTGCTAAATACTTAGCAAAGGCTGGTGCTAAACTATTAATTACTGATTTAAAAACCGAAAAAGAATTAGAGTCTTCTTTAAAAGAATTAAAGAACTTTAATAATATTCAATATACCCTGGGTAAACATCGAGATGAAGATTTTATAAATAAAGATATGATTATTCAAAATCCAGCAGTACCTCATAATTCAAAATATCTACAAATTGCCAGAGGACATGGTATTCCGGTAGAAACTGATCTCTCACTTTTTTTGAAAATCTGCCCATCTAAAAAGCTGATTGCTGTAGGTGGAACTAAAGGCAAAAGTACCGTAACTAACTTAATCTATCATATCTTTCATCATGCCGGGAAAGATATAGTGCAGGCTGGTAATATCGGTATTTCTGTTTTTGAGATATTGCCTGAAATTACCCCTCAAACAATTGTTTTACTGGAAATTTCCAGCTGGCAATTAGAAGGTCTTACTCAAATGCACTTTAGACCTCCTATAGCTATCTTGACCAATATTATGGCCGATCATTTAGACCGGTATGATAGCTTCGATGATTATGTCTATTCGGAAAAATTAATCTATAAATATCAGAATGAATCTGATTATCTTATTACCAACCTGGATAATCCCCTAACCAGAAATATTGCCCAGGAAACCTCAGCGAATATTTTTTGGTTTAGTACTAAAAATAAAGTTAGCCAGGGAAGTTATCTTGAGGAGAACAATAAGCTGATTTTTAAAGATAAGAGTAAATCAATAGAACTTGCCAGAACAAACGATGTTAAACTTCCTGGCTGTCATAATATCAGTAATATCCTGGCGGCCGCTAATGTTTGTTTTATTTATAATCTTCCTCTTAGCTCTATTAAAGAAGGAATTAAAAGCTTTCCGGGTGTGCCAAATCGATTAGAAAAAATTAAAACTTTAATAGGAATTAATTTCTATAATGATACCTGCGCTACCACCCCAGATGCTACCATTGCTGCTCTCCAATCATTTCCCACTGAACCATTGATTCTTATTTTAGGAGGAAAAGACAAAAAATTAAACTATAATGAATTATGTCAGACCATTAAAAGAAAGGAAAATATTATTCATATAATAATTTTACAGCATCCCGAATATAGTGCTTCTGGACTAATCTGGAATGGTTTACAAAAACTAAATCTAAAAGATAAAACAGAATGCTGTTCTTCCCTGTCTGAAGCAGTACAAAAAGCATACTATAAAGCACAGACTGGAACAAATATCATTCTATCACCTGCTGCTACCAGTTTTGGCATGTTCTCCAACGAATTTGAGAGAGGCAATGTTTTCCGAGAAGCTGTTGCTAATCTGAGTTAATGATTACCTTATTATAAATTTTAATTATTTTATCCGGTATATTTACGATATCTTCTCAGGAACAAACTACTTATTCCAATCAATAGGAATGTCGTAATAAGAATAATAGCAATCCCAAAAAGGACCGCATCCTGCCAGAAACCAAGTGGGTACATCATAATTAAATAATCGGTTCTAGGATCAAGCATCCAGGGGGAACTCTGAGGATCACCAAAAACCAGATAATGAAACTTAGTAAAAAGACTATGAAAATCAAAGAAAAGAGCAATTCCTGAAATAAGCAACAAACCAAGAGTTAAGATATTACCATTTCTTAAGCCTTTCCAAAAATAAAGCCTTCTATTTTTATCTCTGCCTAATACGACAAAAAGAAGATAACATAAAAAGTAAAACATGGTAATCAGCTGAATTTGATATACTCGTTGGAAAAGCACTTTTACATCATTGAGGTGTTTTATCTCATAATCATGAAACAAATAGATTGGTTTACCATCTTTTTCTACCATTAACTGAGGGCTTCCCACTTTACCATTAAAAAACTGAATCAGATGGCGGGTAATTACCATTAATTGTTCACGGTCAAAACCAGTTACTTGGCTAATCTGATATTTTTGATAAGCATGTTCATAAAAAGGCAGGCAGTTTATCTCTAAAGCCACCGTAGAAGAAATTAATAATAGAGGAATGGAGAGCACAAATAACCACCAAAAAAAAGTACGCAAAATTTTCACTTTTCCCGTTTTATTCCTTTTTCAATTTTATATAATAATAAACCAATATCTACCCGGTACCCTTTAAATTTTCATTACTTAAATTTTACCTTATATTTTATAAATTTAGATATCCATCCTTAAAGATTAAGGCTACTAAAGCAATAAGTGCTAAAAATATTATAAATTGACTATCCATTTTGTTCCTCTTTAGTTATAGGTAAATATGGTTTATCTTTTCTGATTAAGATGATAACCAGACCGGCCATAATCATCAATAAAGACATTACCTGGGCTAGGTTCATAAAACCTAGATATTTTACACCAACCATTGATGGTTCTCTAATAAACTCCATAAAAAATCTTATAATACCGTAGCCAATGAAGTACAGGCTGAGAGTAAAACCATTAAACCATTTTTTATTACGTAAAGACCATAAAATTATAAAAAGTACTACCCCTTCCAAAAACGCTTCATATAACTGACTGGGATGCCTCAGTTGTCCGGTAGGGTCCTTGGGGAAATACATGCCCCAGGGTAAATTGGTTACTTTACCATATAATTCTCCATTAATAAAATTACCAATCCTACCAAAAGTATAACCAGCAGGAATAGCTGGCACTCCCATATCAGCAAATTGCCAGTGATTAATTTTCCTTTTATAACAGAATACAATATAGGTTAAGACAACACCAATCAACCCTCCATGATAAGACATGCCCAGAATTCCGGTATAATGCAAGCCATTAGAAAAATCAAAGGGTAAAATTATTTTCCATGGATTTGCCAGATAATAACTTAAATCAGAAGAAAGGACATGACCTATTCTCCCTCCTATTACTAACATTATAATAGCCCAAATGAGAAAATCTAATACTGTTGATTCTTCAAAGATTAGTTTCTCTGACCGAATACGATAAATGACAATAAAAAAAGTGGTAAGAAAAGCCAGAGGATACATCAAACCATACCAGTAAATTTTAAATTGGCCAAAAGATATTAAAACTGGATTTATATATTCCGGAATATGTGCCCAATCTATCCCCAAAATTTGCTCCATCGATAGTCCTCTTTAAATAATTTAATAAAAAATAACAAGACCATGTTACCTTATTTTTGGTCTTAAATCAATAATTATTCAAAATAATAAGTTAACAAGTGTACAATACTTTCATATAATTAACTCTTGAAAATATATTGTTTTCTTTCAAATTTTTCTTACTTAACATACCTCTCCTCAACAGAATTGAATCCATCATAGTAAATTTTTCTCCTGCCCTCATATCCTTATGATATTAAATAGTTTATATAGTTTATCTTAATATTGAGAATTTTTTTCCTATTTTAGGAACGTAATACTATCTATATTTTCTTATTTAAAAATTAATATTAGTTTACTTCTCTAATCCTTAATGAATTCAAAATGACAGT
Source organism: Candidatus Oleihabitans oleiphilus (assembly GCA_018054125.1). Taxonomy (GTDB): domain Bacteria; phylum Atribacterota; class Phoenicimicrobiia; order Phoenicimicrobiales; family Stramentimicrobiaceae; genus Oleihabitans; species Oleihabitans oleiphilus. Next base: position 18,141 of record JAGPKD010000009.1, read on the forward strand.
AATAGAGCTAAAAATCATAGCACCTTCAGCAATGATGGGATGTAAAAGTCCCAACATAGCCATAGGAATAGCTAATGTATTATACAAAAAAGCCCAAAAAAGATTCTGACGGATAATTTTAAAGATATTAGTAGAAATTTTAATACTATGAATAAGCCCTGTAATACCTCCTCTTATAATTACAATATCTGCACTATCTAACGCCAGGTCAGCTCCTTTCCCCATTGCTACTCCAATATCAGCTCCTTTAAGGGAAGCAGCATCATTAATTCCATCTCCAATCATTAGTACCTTCTTTCCGGAGCTTTGATATTTTCTGACAATTTTTAGTTTCTCTTCAGGTTTGACACCTGCATATATTTTTTCAATACCAATTTCCTCTGCCACTACCCGAGCAGTTACTTCATGATCACCGGTTACCATTACAGGAACAATATTTAGTTCTTTAAGATGAGCTATTGCTTCTTTTGAATCTTTTCTTACCCGATCAGCTAAGACAATAAAACCTATTTTCTGGTTATCTTTTAATACTTCTACCACTGTTTGCCCCTTTTTCAAATAAGGTATATATTCATCTTTTTCTTCAGGTTTACCGATGAAATAATTTGTACCATTATAACTGGCAGTTACCCCTTTTCCAGGAATTTCTTTTATATTATCAATTTTTTTCTTATCTTTTATATTACCCGCAATAGCCTGAGCTAATGGGTGATGTGAATTACTTTCAATTGATGCAACAATATTCATCTCTTCTGGAGAAAGATTATGATGAATTATAGCCGGTTTTCCGTCAGTTATGGTACCAGTTTTATCCATCAGTACATATGCTACATCTTTGGAAGTCTGTATTGCTTCCGCATTCCTGATAATTAATCCTTTTTTAGCAGCCAATCCACTCCCAACTACCAAGGCCATGGGAGTAGCCAACCCTAAGGCACAGGGACAAGCAATAACCACAGTAGAAATAAAGACAAATATTGCAAAAGAATATTTATTTTCTGTAACCAATACCCAAGGAAATACTTCTTTGGCTTTTAACAAGAATGATTGATAATCAGTCAAATTAAAATACCAGAATAGGGCACTTATAATTGCCAGCAAAATAATAATAGGAACAAACCAATTAGTGATTTTATCAGCTAAGGCCTGGATAGGAACTTTGGTCCCCTGAGCTTCTTTAATTAGTTGAATCATCTGTGATAGAAACGATTCCTCTCCAACTTTGGTAACTTGAATAGTCAGGGGTCCAGAAAGATTAATCGAGCCACCAATAACCAGGTCATCCTTTTCTTTTTTCTTGGGAATAGCTTCTCCAGAAATAAAAGACTCGTCCACCACAGAAAGACCTTCTATAATAATACCATCTACAGGAATGCGTTCCCCTGGTTTAACTTTAATTAACTGATCTTTCTTAATCATCATAATGGGTAATTTTATCTCTTCTTTCCCGAAAACCACTGTTGCCTCTTTTGCCTGTAAAGAAATTAGAGCTTTTATCTCTTTGGCAGCTTTATCTCTTAAATGTGATTCTATAAATCGACCAGTCAAATGAATAGTAATAATCATTGCTCCAAGAGTGCCAAATGATATTATAGGTAATCCTATATAATTCAAAATTGCAGTAATCCAAGAAGTTACCGAACCTATAGTAATAAGGGTATCCATGTTTGAGTGATGATGTAATAAAGCAATCCAGGCACTTTTCATGGTTTCTTTTCCACAATAAAAAAGAACAAAGGCTACACTTATTATCTCTATCCACACAAAACCGGGGATATGATGGCCAAACATATGAAAAATCATTAATAAAGAGAGAGGAATGGTAACAATCCAGGCTAGAATTAGTCTTTCTTTTGCCTTTTTATACCGTTTTTGACCTAGCTCCTCTCTTTTTTCTGAAACTCCATAACCGGCACTTTCTACAGCCTCTTTGATTTCTGGAAATGAAATATCCCGTTCACTTATTAAATAGGCTGATTCGGTGGCTAAATTTACTGAGGCAAATTTTACTCCATTAATTTTTTGGAGGCTCTTTTCAACACGACGAGCACAATTAATACAAGTCATTCCAATAATTTGGATATCTTTTTGGTAATCTTTAGATTTTGGTTGACTATTATTCATACGGAATACAAGATAATCAGGGGACTTCGCCCCCTGAAACCCCTCCTTATCACCCTCACCTTCCCTCTCCCTTCTAAGGGAGAGGAATATGATGATAAGCATAACTGTATTCATTTTTATTTAATAGATCATAGATATAACATAATATTCAGTATACCTTATACGTAATACGGTATACCATTTTGTCATTGCGAGGAGCGAAGCGACGAAGCAATCTCATTCACTTATACCCACAGTATTAATAGAAAGAAGGTTTACAATTATCAGTTTTCAAACCAAAGATATAGGTATAATAGTATGAGATTGCCACGCCTGCCCCTTGCCCCTTAACTGGTGTTAAGAGGCAAGAGGCAGGCTCGCAATGACATTTTACTTTGGTAGTTTATCTTATAGTATCAAAACTGTTTAGCAATTACTATATTCAGGGGAGGTATCCCCTGAAACCCCTCCTTATCAGTATTGAGTATCTAGTATTCAGTATATACTGTAAATTTTAGTTAAAAAATAAAGAACAATACCTTTAAAAGAAATACTATCTTGTTTTATCAACAAGATAATCAGGGGAGGTATCCCCTGAAACCCCTCAAAGAGAATACAATTCAAGGAAATACTATCTTGTTTTGCAAACAAGATATTCAAGGGGAATCCTTCCCCTTGAATACCCCTGAATTAAAAGCAAAATATATTGTTATTTATTTATTAAATAATTTTATATTATCTTGTAGTATCAGAATTTTTTTGAAATTCCAATACTACAAGATAATCAAGGGGGAGAATTCCCCTCTTGAGAGGGGTGTCCCGAAGGGACGGGTTGTTCCCCTTGAAAACTCCTTTATTTCATTTTAATCTTATTATTGTCTTTTAAAATCTTTTATAAAAAATTAATCTCTTATTTTGAAGTATAATAATTTCAATAATTCCAATACCTCAAAATAAGAGATCAGCAATAAAGAAGAAAAATAATATCATTTTTTATGTAAAAAAGACTGTAAGATTAAAATAACACCTATTATCACCAGAACAAGAGGCCAAAATTTAACCATAACAAAATGAGGGAAGAAACTTCTTAGTAAAAAGAATAAACCTAAAACAATAAGTATTAATCCGCCCCAAATCTTCCTATTATTCTCTTCTTTACTTGTTGGTTGGGAAATATCTTTTTCTTGCTCAGTAATTTGTTCCGGGTTTGGTGGTATAACAATCCAGGCAATAATATAGGCAACCACTCCTGCTCCGCCTAAAAATACAATTAAAATAAACAAAAGACGAACTAAAGTAGAATCTATCTCAAAATATTCAGCAATCCCACCACATACCCCCGCAATAACACAATCTTTTTTAGAACGGTATAACTTCTTAGCCATATAAATGCTCCTCCATCATCACCCTCACCTTACCTCTCCCCTCTCAGGGCGAGGATTAGAGAGATGGTGTAAAAATATATTGTTTCTTATCTAAAAAAAGTATTTAATAGTATCAGAATTTTTTTGAAATTCCGATAGTATAAAATATCTTTATTTTAATTAGGATATGAAGCCATTAATTAAAATCCTCCTAAAAAATGAGGAAAACAAAAAAATGGCGGAGAGAGAGGGATTCGAACCCTCGGAGCGGATTTATAATCCGCTCAATTGCTTAGCAGGCAACCACCTTCGACCACTCGGTCATCTCTCCGTTTTTAGTATAACATAATACCTTTTTCTAGGCAACGGGTTAGTTATGTTTTTGTATAAATTTAGTTAGTTATTATAACCTCACGATTAGTCTTGTAGATTAATATGTATGGATACTAGATACAATAACAATATAGGTACAGTATAGCTATACTTACCTTATTTATTCATATCTTAGAGCATCCACTGGATTCATCTGAGCAGCCTTCATAGCTGGATAAAGCCCAAAGAAGATACCTATAAATAGGGCAAAACCAAAGGCCAAAATAACAGAGAGACCAGAAATAACAAAGGGCCAGTTACCATATTGGGATAGAAAATAAGCAGCAATCCAACCAAATCCAATCCCTGCTATTCCACCTATACTGCTTAGACTTAATGACTCCATTAAAAATTGTAATAATATATTTTTATTTCTGGCACCTAAGGCCTTGCGAATTCCTATTTCACGAGTACGTTCGGTAACTGAAACCAGCATGATATTCATAATTCCGATTCCACCCACTAAAAGTGAAATAGCAGCAATACCACCTAACATCATACTCATAGTGTTAGTAACCGAACTTACTGTATCCAGAAGTTCATCCTGACTCATAATTCGAAATTGTTCCTGGTCCTCATCATCTAAAAATTTTACCATGAAATTTTCCAACTCCTTTACTGCCTGGGGAGCTTTTTCAGATGAGGTAGCCTGAGCAATATAGGAAGATACATAATTACTATTAGTCATTCTATCCATAGCTATAGTTAAAGGTATATAGGCCTGGTTGTCTAAATTGCCAGCCATGGAGCCACCTTTTTCTTTCATGACTCCCACCACTTGAAACATAAATATTCTACCCTGGTAATTTACCTTAACTTTCTGACCAACAGGATTATCATTTTCAAAAAGATCAGTTGCTAATTCTGATCCCAGTACGATTACCTGATTCCTCTGTTTGTTATCTTGATCGTTAATAAAGCGACCCTGTCCAATTTGGTAATTATTTATTTCCCTAAAATAGGGTTCTGTTCCTACTAAATTCGCATTGACGTTTATATCATCATAAATGAAAAGACCACTTATCTGTTTGGTAGAAATTACTCTACTCACAGAGGGGCAAAACTCCTCCATGTAATTTGCCAATTCTACCGTAAATTTATCCTGAGAGCTAACTCCGCTCATCTGTCCAAATCTGCCTCTCATGATGCGGGGAGAAATTGTGATCATATTAGATCCGAGCTCTGAGATATTGGAGGTTACTGATTCTGTAGAGCCGGAACCCACTGAAACAATGGCAATAACTGCCCCTACTCCAATTACAATTCCCAGCATGGAGAGAAAACTACGCATCTTATTGGCCCATAAACTCTCCAGGGCAATTTTTAAACCCTGTATAATCATGCTACCACCTCATCCTGTTCAATCAATCCGTCTTTTAAATGAATAATCCGCCTGGCATACCTAGCAATTTCTGGTTCATGGGTTACCAAAACAATAGTATTACCTTCTTCATATAATTTCTGAATAATCTTCATAATATCCAACCCCGTTTTAGAATCCAGATTCCCAGTAGGTTCATCAGCCAGAATAATAGAAGGATGATTAACTAACGCTCTGGCTATTGCTACACGCTGACGCTGTCCACCAGAAATCTCATTAGGTCGATGGGCTATTCTATCTCCCAATCCCACTTCCTCTAAGGCTTTTCGGGCTATTTCTTCTCTTTTTCTAGCATTTGTTATCCCAGCATAGATTAAGGGTAGTTCTACATTTTTCAAATTAGTTGCCCTGGGTAATAAATTAAATTGTTGAAAAACAAAACCGATTTTCTGATTGCGAAAGATAGCTAATTGGTTATCATCCAATTTGGTCACATCCTCACCAACCAGATAATATTTCCCCCCGGTAGGATAATCCAAACAACCAATGATATGCATCAGGGTTGATTTTCCTGAACCAGAAGGTCCCATGATAGAGACAAATTCACCACTATCAATCTCGAATGAAATACCTCGTAGTGCTTCCACTTTCACTTTTCCTAAGTAATAATTTTTCTTTAAATTTTCCACTCTAATAGTTCTATTTTTCATTTTTCATTTCCTCTTTAAGTTTAAGGTCTGCCCACGGGCGGTATACCCATTCCTGGGCCACCAAAACGCTGGTTACCAGAATCTGTAGTTAAATTCATCTGATAATTATTAACTATAATTTGATCTCCTTCCTGTAAACCTGCTATAACTTCCTGAAAATAACCATCACTAATTCCTGTTTTTATCGAAGTGGGCGTAACCTGGTCATTTTCTACTTTTAAAACATAACTATTTTTACCATCTTGTGCTATTGCTGTTACCGGTACTACCACCACTTCTTCCACTGATTGGATAATTATTTCAGCTGAAGCAGAAAAACCAGGTTTAAAATAGGGAGATACTGTATCCAGCAGAATGGTAACTGGCACAGTTACCACCCCACTTTCGGTATCAGCATATTCTGATACTTCTGCCACTTTCCCAGTAAAGATTTGGCCTTTTAAAATATCCAATTCGATTTCTACCTTTTGACCAACCTCTACTTTCAGACAATCTACTTCACTAATCGATACCTCAACTTCATAGGAAGAGTCATCAATTAAGTAAATAACATCATCATTTCCTTCTATAAAATCTCCCTCTTCCACAAAGATTTTTACAATTTTGCCTGAAAAAGGAGCTTTTAAGGTCTTGGATTCGTAATTATCCAGCGCTACTTCCATGGTTAGCCTCTTTTCTTCTATTTGACTGGGAGAGCCACTTATTTTAGCCAGTTCGTACTCATTTTTGGCTTTGAGATAGTTTAGATGTTCCTGTTTATCTTCCAGTTTGACCAGAGCCTGTCCCTGTTCTACCAGTTCTCCAGTTTCTACCAAAATTTCCTCCACAGTGCCTCCAGTAGTCCCGGTTGAGGCAAAACTCAAATGAACCTGATTTTCTGGTTGAATATAGCCACTGGTTGATACAGTCTCTCTTATACTTCCCCTGCTTACGGTTACTGCTGCTGCCAAGTCTATTTCTTCAGCTGAAATACCGGATTTTGAACCGGGATTAATTATCTGATTCAGATAATCTTTCCCCAAATAAATACCCGTTGCTAAAATCAGAATGATTAAAAGCCAGATATACCATTTTTTCATCATAACATTCACCTCAAATCTCTTCTGCTAAATATCCCACCAAATGGGCTAACTTTAAGCGGTTAATAAACCATTCATCTTCGGCCGACTTTACCTTAATTTCCTTTTCTGTTAAGGTTAGCACTTCATTCTTCCATTCTGTCTCGTTAATAGTTCCCTTCTGATACTGTTTCTCTAAAATTTCAGCTTTACGCTGTTCTTTTTCTAAATCCAACAACTGGGTTTTTAAATGAAGCTGACAGTACAGATCCTGATCCAGTAATTGTTCCGCTTCTAATTTTAATTGTTCTATCAAATAGGCAATACTAACTTCTTTTTGCTGAATATTAGTCACCTTTTGCTCCTCTTTAAGTTTTTGAGCACCACCGTCAGCCAGGCTGACTGAAAAATCTACCATGGCAAACCAGTCAGCTGGGAATTGATAACCACCAGAAAGATTTATTTTCATCTTCCCCTCATCTTCAGTCCATTCCAATTCTTTCAGTAATGCTTCCTTTTCCAATAAACTATTTTCAACCTGATAATTCTTGGTTAAAGCTGCCGCAATTAAATCTGACTGATTATCCTGATTAATTTCCAGGGAATCCATCTGAGAATAAAGCCCTCCTAGAAAATCTGTTCCCTCCTCAAATTGTACTAAAGTATCCTGGGGTAGATTAAGGGTAAGTAACCATTGTTTTTTAGCCTGAGAAAGTTTCTGTTGCTGGCTTAATAGTTGATTTCCAGATTCTTTCAGGGAAATTTGCACCTCAGTTTCTTGCAGGTAACCACCCTCTCCTAATGCTATCTGTTTTCTTACTTTAGCCAAGGTCTCCTCAGCCAGCTTCACTCGCTCTGCATTAACATTGACCTGTTCTTGAAGATAAATAATGTTCAAATAACCCTGAATAAACTCAATCTGTTTCTCCACCTCTTCCCACCTCAATTCTGCCAATTTCATTTGCAGGCTATTTTTAATGTTATAAACCTGTTTTTCATTTTCAGTCCAGGTGTCTGGATAGATCTGTTTGGACAATTTAATATTAGCATTGATCTCTTCTGTTATTTCAGCAAAGTCTACCTGATTAAGACTATCAGATTCCCAAGTTAATTCTGTAGAAAAATTAATATCATCAGCCAGTACTTTTGTTGCTGTTAAGCTCATCTCAGTAGAAGGAGAAAATGAATTTTCACTTATTTCTATAATATCTTCTTCCCCTTTCCCAAAATACCAGATAGGGGTGACACTTAAATCCACCTGAAAAGATTGAGCAGCATCCAGAATATCCAAATTACGTTCCAGTTCAGCAATATTGTTGCGAAGGAGGTTCAAATCATGGTTATTCCCCACTCCCCAATTAATTGCTTCTTCTGGACTCATCTTGTTTGCCCGTATTTCTCCGGTACCGGAAACCAAGATAAGGATCAATATCATAATTACAAAAATAGTGTGCTCAGGGCACTTAATACTGATACTCTTTCTCATGGTAAGACTCCTTCCCCTAAAGTTCCAATTAATCTCTCTAATTCCAGATAGGCCTGGTAAACTTCACGCACAGAGGAAATCAAACGGGATTGGGCATCCAATACCCCA
>JAGPKD010000010.1 GCA_018054125.1 Candidatus Oleihabitans oleiphilus
CAGGGACATGGTAACCTTACCTTACTGAAATTTCTAACAGTTTTTCCGTTAAAACCTTTTCTGGAATATCATCTTTTACTATTCTACCATCTTCCAGATAGAGGATGCGATTACAGCGTTCGGGAATCAGATTAAGGTCATGCATGACCAGCAAAGTAGTCCAGTGATTTTGATCATGAGCTCTGGAGATTTGTAGCATTACCCTATGGGTGGTGTGATAGTCCAGATTACTGAATGGTTCATCCAGAAAGAGGAGGGTAGGTTTTTTGGCAAATACCCTGGCCAGCATCACTTTTTGTAATTGTCCACCAGAAAGCTTGCCAATAGGACGGTCTTTCAAATCGAAAATTCCCATTAATTTTAAACTTTCCTCCATCAGGATATAATCATTTTTGTGAATTTTGTTTAATAGCCCGATTTGTCCATAGCGTCCCATAAGAATGATATCTTTTACTAAAAAAGGAGTGAGAGGATCCACCGTAAATTCTTGGGGTAGATAGCCAATCTGTTTTCTTAAATAAATCCCCTTCTTTTTAATATCCTGACCCAGAATACGAATCTCTCCCTCAGTATGTGGTAAAAGACCATTTAAGGTTTCCAGTAGAGTCGTTTTGCCGGCTCCATTTGGTCCAATAATGCATACTAATTCACCCTCATTAAGGGAGAGGTTAATATCAAAAAGGGCTGGAGTTTTTTCACCTTCATAGATAGTGCTTACTTTATTCATCTCAATTATTTTTGGCTGACTCATATTTTACCTCATAATCAAATAACTGTTTATCGGACATCTTCAGTATTAGTTGACCCAGTACTTCACAACTTTCTTTTTGAAAATCAATCAGGCTGGTTATTTCCGGCTTTAAGCTAACCCGTAAAGTTTTGTGATCTGTCTTAAATAAGGCGGTAATGTTGCCAGGATTATTTTTTATCTTAATATTTCCTTTCCCCAGAGTACAACCAGTGGATACCTGTAAACCATCAATTAAGCAAGACATTGGAGTACGGTACTCCAGTTCTACTTCGGTAGAAAGGTCGAAGTATCCTTTTACTTCTAATATTTCAAGAGCCAGTAAACCCATCTTAATACCCAGATTAAGATAAGGACCACTATGACCATGTAATCTAATGCCAGATTCTACCATACTATTGATATTATTATCTTCTAAAGTAAGTTTAAGCATAGATTTAATTCTCCCCGATTGCTTTAAATAATTGTTCAGCGTTATAGTTTAACATTTTTACTAAACTTTCTGTCTGGGGAATAAGTCCAGGAAAGTTAGTCAGGATAGCCTGTTGAGCTTTAAGATCTGAGGCTAATATTGCTCCCAAATCAGTGCCACTTTGTAAATTATCAACGATAATAGCAACCTTTTCCCTTTTACCAATCAAGAGTAGTTCTAGAAATTGTCTGATCGAAATGGTTTCCGGTGCTGGATAGGAGGCTAATACTTTAAAACCTAACCATTGGGCAAAAGGTTCCTGGTGAATACTGGTTATAACCTTATATTCGTTAACTTTCCAGTAATCAGCTTTAGTTTTTAAATCTTCAGCATTATCATTGATATTCTGAATAAGTTTTTGCGCATTAAAGAGGAATTGCTGCTCATTTTGAGGGAATTGTTTACTAAGGATATTGGCAATCTGGTTAATCTTAGCAATGGTACCTGATGGTATATTCCAGGGGCCAGCAAGAATTAAACGGTCGATATCAGGGCGTTCTGCTGAAACAAGCAGGTTCTCAATCCAGGGCTCAAAATTATGAGAAATTAAAACTTTTGCTTCTCTGACCGCTTTTATTTGAGATGGTTTGATATCGAAATGAGCTGGACACATTCCAGCCGGGGCGATAGTGGTCACTGAAACCAATTCTTGGGCTATCTCTTCAGTAAGGTGAGCCAGGATTGAAGTGGTGCATACAATGCCGGGGGATTTATCATTGCTAGCCTTAGCAGTAATAGGCAATACAATTGAAACACCAAATAATACCAGTACCAGAATAACAATTACAGCTGATTTCTTCATTTCCTACTCCATTTTTTGAATTTTGTGTTACGAATTTGATAAATGTAACACTATGAATATTTTTAATACTATCATAAATCTGACCAATGTCAAGATATTCAAGGGGAATCCTTCCCCTTGATAACCCCTTAATTATCAGTATTGAGTATCTAGTATCGAGTAAATAGTGTAAGTGTTAGTTAAAAAATAAAGAAAAATTCCTTTTAAAGAAAATGCTATCTTGTTTCATAAACAAGATAATCAGGGGAAGTTTCCCCTGAAACCCCTCAATTATCAGTATTGAGTATCTAGTATTTAATTTAGTATATAGTTTAAATGTTAGTTAAAAAATAAAGAAAAATACTGTTCCAAGAAATGCATATCGTTTCTTTCTAAATACTTTATTAATTATTGGTTAAATCATAGTTGCAAATAAAAGATTATTGTAATAAAATAAGGGTAGTTTAAGAAGTAAGAGATAAATAAAAATTATATCATAAGAATTGGGAATTGGAAAGCAAAATGCAACCCTCATTAACAGAATATCTTGCAGAATTGGTAAAGAGATATCAGTTGCATTATAATGTGGAAACCAATAAATTAATTGCTGGCCAGCAGGTCGATATCTATGCTATTTCTATTATAGAACACTACCGCCATGTTCTTACCAAAAAGATTCAAATTGATCGTTATCAGGAAAGAGAAATCATCTTAGTTAAAGGATTTGTTAGCTTGGTAACAGATAGTGAGATAAACGATTTTTCTCAATTTTTAATTAATACTACCCAGGAATTAGTCACTCCTTCTTTTGAGGTAATGTCTCACACTGTTAATGGGATAATGGTCTCCGAGGAAGGTTTTACTCCAGAAGTTATTGCTACCGCCCAAAAATTTAAGTATGGTAAGACCTTTTTGTTGGGGATAAAGGGTTGGTGTGATATCCGTTTATTGTTAATTGATGTAAAAAATAGTTGTGTTTTTTGTAATGCCAAAGGTAAAGAGGTTGCTCCAATTTATACTTTTAAGAAGGAAATGGAGGTGATAAAAAATAACCAATAAGGCAATAATCTAATCTTAAGGTTTACTTTTAGTTAATTTAATAGTCAGGGTATTTAATTTTCTGGAAAACTTAAGAATAATTTATTAACATTTCAAAATTTATTAATTACACTATCATATTATTTTATTTGCTAAATTTATTATCACAATATTCATTTCTAAAGGAGGTTTGTATTAATGAATCTTTTAACAATATTGATTTTAGCCATAGTTGTCTTTCTTATCGCTTATAATGTATATGGAAGTTATTTAGATAAATTAATGGGTGTTGATGAAAAAGCAAAGACACCAGCACACACCATGAATGATGGGGTGGATTATGTACCAGCTAAGGCACCAGTGTTATTAGGTCACCATTTTGCCTCTATTGCCGGTGCAGGCCCCATCACTGGTCCTATTGCGGCCGTGGTGTTTGGATGGCTTCCTTGTTTTCTCTGGATCGTGCTGGGCTCTGTGTTTGTGGGAGGAGTACATGATTATTTTGGTTTAATTACCTCAGTGCGACATAAGGGAAAATCTGTGGGGGAAATCATTGGCCAATATGTAGGAAAGTCAGCCAGGACCTGGTTTTTATTGTTTACCTGGTTAACTCTAGTGCTGATTATTGCCGTATTTGCCATTCTAACTGCCCAGGCTTTTGCTGCCAATGGATCGGTTGCTACAGCTGGATTTTTGATGATGTTGATTGCCCTGGGCATGGGATTTGCCCTTTATCGAGCTAACATCAGCCTACCTATTGTTACCGTAGGAGGTGTTATTCTCCTTTTTGTTGCTATCTGGATCAGCCTTAACTGGCCCTTTTTATTCTTCAACCAGGTTACCTGGACCTGGATTTTAATGGGATATGTTATCCTGGCATCAATCCTACCAGTTTGGGTACTCTTACAACCACGTGATTACCTCTCCTCTTTCTTACTTTATGCGGCTTTAATAGGGGGAGTAATTGGAATATTTATTGTACGGCCTACTCTAGTTTACCCTTCTTATACCACTTTTAAAACCGGTGTAGGATATTTATTTCCTATGTTATTTGTTACCATTGCCTGTGGAGCAGTTTCTGGTTTCCATTCCCTGGTTGCCTCTGGTACTACTTCCAAACAACTGAGCAACGAAAAGGATGCCAGGATGATTGGTTATGGTTCCATGCTCATCGAGGGTGTGCTCGCTGTTATCTCCCTGGGGGCTGCTGCTATGTTAACTCAAGAGGGCATGAAAGTAGGACTGGCAGAATGGGGGGGAGCAGTTGGTGTTTTTGCTCATGGTATGGGTAAATTCCTGGCTGGTTTAGGTGTTCCAGAGGAGACTGGTATTGTTTTTGGTTCTTTGACCGTTTCTGCCTTTTTAATTACTACCCTGGATACCGCTACCCGTTTGGGTAGATATGGTTTTGAAGAATTAACGGCAGAAAAATTCCCAGCGGTATCCAACAAATTCTATGGCACATTTATCACGGTGATATTTAGTGGAGCTTTAGCGCTGACCGGGCAATGGGCAGCCATCTGGCCGATGTTTGGATCAGCTAACCAATTATTAGCCGGTTTAGCCCTAATGGGTGCTACTGCCTATCTGGCTCATTTGGGTAAACAATTTAAAATTACTGCCTACCCCATGGCCTTTATGATGATTGTTACCATTGTAGCCTTGATTAATCTGGTCTTCACTAATTTTGGTAAGGGGGATATACTTCTGGGAACAATTTGCATTCTGCTCTTAATTTTAGCTAGTTTCGTAGTCTATAATGGATTCCAGGCTTTAAGTAAATTGAGAGGGAAAACAGCAGGGGAAACTAAATAGTTAATTGTCCAGCATACGTGAGCGAATACATTCTTAATTAAATATAAATAAATTAAATACCCTGACTATGAATAAATATAAAGATAAATAGGAAAAATAAGAAGGGGTTTTTTAAAGATGTATACCTTTCAGAGTAAGTATATTGTTGTTGAAGGAGCTATTGGCGCCGGAAAAACAAGTTTAGTGCTGCAATTAAGTAAAAGGTATCAAGCCAGAACTATTCTGGAAGTGGTAGAAGAAAACCCCTTTTTACCTCGTTTTTATGAAGATAGAAAAGGTTATGCTTTTCGAACCCAGATTTTCTTTCTATTGAGTCGATATGACCAGCAGATAAAGGTTACTCAACAGGACCTGTTTCGACAATTATCCTTTTCAGATTATATGTTTGCCAAAGACCGCATTTTTGCTCATCTTAATCTATCCGGAAATGAATTGGCCATGTACGAGCATCTCTTTCAGATTATGTGCCGGGATATTCCTTCCCCTGGTATGATTATCTATTTAAGGGCTAGTACCAATTTGCTGATGAAGAGAATAATGTTAAGAGACCGTCCCTTTGAACGAAAAATCTCTTTTGATTACTTAGCAAGATTAAACGATGCTTATGAAGATTATTTTAATAACAAGCAGAACTTTCCCCATTCCAAACTGATTATTTTTAATGCTGATGAATTAGATTTTGTAGGCAATAGTCGGGATTTAGACCTTGTTTGTCAGAAATTACGAGAGAGAGATAAAGAGAAAGAGTGAGCAAAACCCAGAGACGAGAATTATGAAAAAATTTATTATAATATCTGGCAATATTGGAAGCGGGAAGTCCAGCTTAACTGAACTATTAAGTAAACAATTGGGATGGAAGGCCTTCTACGAGGTAGTGGAAAACAATCCCTATTTAGAAGATTTTTACCATGATATGAAAAGGTGGAGTTTTCACCTGCAGATTTATTTTCTATCTAAACGTTTTCAACATCACCAAATGATTGTCCAGGATCCTTCTTCTGTGGTACAGGACCGTAGTATTTATGAAGATGTAGATATATTTGCCAAAAATTTGTATGAACAGGGGCTAATGAGTCCCCGTGACTATCATAATTATCAGGAATTATTTAAAATCATGGTAGATTTTTTATCACCTCCTGACCTTATTATTTACCTCCAAGCCTCTATACCTACCTTACAGCGAAGAATTACCTTACGAGGCCGAGATTATGAGCAGATGATTTCCAGAACTTATTTAGAACAGCTTAATATTTTATATGAACAATGGGTGGAAAATTTTTCCCTTTGTCCTATCTTGACAGTCCCTACTGATGAGCTGGATTTTGTGCAGGAAGCAACACATCTTCAACTAATTGTTGATCAGATCAGGGCTAAATTGCAGGGCATGGGAAAGGTATCTTTTCATCCCACTGACTTTGAGTAATAGGCAGGAAGCAGTAGGTCTGAGAGTATTGACTAATGACTAACATGAAGATAAAAAGTTTAGATATCCCGGTATTGTCTCATCTCTCAGAGGAAAACTTTATATCAGCAGAACAATTAAGTAATAAACTCTCACTTTCTCGAGTGGCAGTCTGGAAACAAATTCAGAAATTAAAACAATTAGGTTATGGTATTGCTGTCGATGACCGAAAAGGTTATTGCCTTATTTCCCGGCCCGATATTCTTTTGCCCTCTGAAATTTACCCTGGTTTGACTACCAGATATATTGGACAAACTATTTATTATTTTCCTGAATTGGAATCCACCAATATAATTGCCAAACAAAAGATTCTAAATAAAGAAGATAAAGTACCAGAAGGAACAATAATCATTGCTGAGCAGCAAAATGGTGGGAAAGGGAGATTAGGAAGAAAATGGTTTTCACCGCCAGGTGGTCTTTGGCTTTCCCTGATATTATATCCTAAACTTACCCCTTCCTATATGCCTATAATCACTTTAATGACTGCCGTAGTAGTTGCTAAAATCATCTGCCCCTTAATTCCGAACATAAAAGTGCAAATAAAATGGCCTAATGATGTATTAATCGATGGGAAAAAAGTTTGTGGGATACTTACTGAAATGAGTGTAGTTGCAAAAAATATAGGATGGGTTATAGTGGGAATAGGTATAAATGTAAATAACAATCTTTTTGAGTTTCCAGAGGATATTCAAAGCAATTCCATTTCCTTAAAAGCAATTACCGGCAAAGAGATATCAAGAATAAAGTTGGTTCAGCATCTTTGTGTTGAATTTGAAAACCAGTATGAGAGATATAAAAAGGATGGTTTTCTCTTCATCTTGGAAGAATGGAAGAAATACAATAACACCATTGGGAGAATAATTGAAGTGGATGTAGGAAACAGAGTAATAGTTGGGGAAGCCATTGATATCAATGATAAGGGTACTTTAATTTTAAGAACAGAAGATGGTAAATCTTCAGAGATAATATCTGGAACCATTCTAAGATATTATTGATAAGAAGGGAGGATTTCAAAATAAACAAAGATGATTATGGAAAATAAAGATCTGGTACAAACACTGAATGAGAAGAGTTTTTCCCCTGAGCAAAAATGGTTGTTAGATATAAGCACTGCGCATTTCGGTATCCATCAGCGGATAAATAATCTGCTGGAAGAAGTCCATAATTCCCCTCTTAGACCGGAAGTAATCAATAAACAACTCAGAGGGGTTGCCTTGAATGATTTATGGTTTTATAAATCTCACCCTGAAGCAAATAAGGCTTTAAAGTCTATCTTAACCTTATTTAAAGATTTTTTAAATCAAAAGCTTGATTACCAGAATAAACAACTTGCTCTTAATACTTTCTTGGAATTCATTAAAGAATTGAGTAGAGATAGCGGGTTTAAAATGCAGGTTGATATTTTTGCTGAAGGAGTGCTCGATATTTTAGAGGAGAGCTTATATGATGATCAAGAAATGATAATATACGCCTCAAGTTTTTTGAAGAAGATTCCTGTTCAATTCAGGAAGAATAGAGCCTATTCAGAGAGGACTACTACTTTACTTAAAATATCTCTTCAAGAAAATATAGCTATATGGCAAAATCGTTTAAATTTTAAGAAATGGTGTGAGAAAAGAGATGAGTTTTTTTATAAAGAACATTCTACTGCAATTTTAGAAATCTCTAAAGTTGAAAAAAAACTTATTAGAGATGCTCAGAAAAAATTATCCCAGGCCAATACCTGGGAAGATTTGGAAAGTATTCCTGATTTTAAAGAATTCACAGATAAATTAATTGGTTTAATTGAAAAAGAGATTCCGCTTTTAGAAAAAATATATTTTACCTATTATTTATTGGAAATGCCGGAAATTATTGGATTAAGAGCCTCTCTATTAGCAGAATTAGCCCGGCTGTTTAAGGAATTTTCACCAAATGAATTTATAAGTTTATCTTTTGATTGTTTTTTAAAGGTGACTTTTTCTGTTTTTAATAACTTAAAATCGGAAAATATGGAAAAAGTCCTGGAATGCTTATTGAGATTGGGGCAAAAGATTTATCAAACAGAGGACCAGAGCAGGATAGATACTTTTAACGATAAACTTATCGCATTTGGGTTTGTTTACCCTGGAGAAGCAAAGGTTGATGACGAATGGCAAGTCCAGATAAATCATAATCATTTGAAAATGACCAGATTATGGCTGGAACTAATCAAGAGTTCGCCAAAATATAGCAGTAAGTTGATATCTGCCTTGATTGTAAATTTGAAGATAGGGGGAGTACTCTTTCGCGATGAAGACCTTTTTCAAAGAGATATTAGCCAATTGCTCAATAGTGATATCAAATCAAACTATGTTTTAATAAAACAATTGTTAAGCCTGTTCCCGGTTTATTATAGTACTATTGGAGCAGAAGGAAAGATCAGGGAAATTTCCACGGATATAGATAAACTCTCTTATAGTGAAGATAAATTAATCCACTTTTTAAGAAAGCAGGTACATGCAGAAAGCAATAACTCTCAGATAGAGCTGATACGAAGAATTTTCTGTTTCTGGTATGATGGAAATTATCATCCTCTGTTAGAATATATTCCTGAGGATGTTCAAAAAGAATTGTCTACATCAGGAAAGTGGTTTGCTCCGGTACATAATATTACAGGCAAGCTTTGTAAATCAATGAAACTAAGTCCAGAAGCTATGCTGGAAGAGGATATTGATGAAATAAAAAAGGCTTTAGAAAAAATCAACAACCTTGATGACTGTGATAGCAAGCGAGTTATTTACCTGATTGAACTTTATCAACTTTTAAAGCATAAATATACACTGGATTACAAATTTATCTACCTTGATTTACAGAAATCAAATTTTTTTACCAACCAGGAAATAAAAAGGTTAGAAAAAAATATTAAAAATAATAGATACGTCACCTCGATAAAACTTATCTATAAAATGATTTCCAGTTTAAAGAAGATCATTCTAGAATCTCCCAGCACCAAAGCTCAGGAAAGTATATACTATAAGCGTCACATTGCCTCCGGGATTCCTTCTATGTATGGACAATATTATGAACAGAAGTTTGTAGCTATGGGATTAATTTTGCGTCTGGAGAAACTGGTTGACTATCTTATCAGTAAATTCATCAGTCAAATAAATCTGGAGTATATGACTATTGATGGTTTCCGTAATGCTGCTAAACTACTGGATTTGTTTAAAGAAGGATTGAGTTTAAATGGTATTTCTAATGAGAATTTTAACTCCCATCTGGAAATGCTTAATTATAGTTTTAAAACTACAACCTTTTCTATGGAGCAATTTGTAAATATTTTTTATTTTATTACCCTCAATATTAAAGAAATAATTGATAGTTATTATATCCAGCCCTTCAGTTCTCCTCTGAAAACGATTATTCAGCAAAACATAAAGGGAGTCGATACTCTTGATAAAACCAGTCTGGAACACATTATCTACCGAAAATCAGAAGAGTTTTACCGTGATATAATCGTTTCAGCTTTTTTAGTACAAAATTTAGATAATTATGTTTCCAAAATACTGAGCACTTTAAGAAATATGATGGGGAGATTAAAACCGGAAGTTATCCATATGCTACTCAATTATAACCCCAAATTGCTATGTACTTCCTTGCATAAGTCTAATCCCAGAGTTGATAATCAGATATTTTTGGGTGCCAAAGCCTACTATTTGAAAAAATTATATTCCTACAAATTCCCAATTCCGCCAGGTTTTGTCCTGACCACAGAATGGTTCAGGGATAGAGAAGCTTTTATCCAGTTTCCTGAAATGTACCAGGCAATATTAGGGATGATTAAAGATAAATTAGTAGAATTAGAAAAGATAACTAAGAAGAAGTTTGGTGATCCCAATAATCCCTTGTTGCTGGCAGTCCGATCAGGAACAGTCATTCCCATGCCTGGAGCTATGGATTCTATTTTGAATATAGGTATGAACGATGAAATTGCTGAAAGTTTAAGCAAAATCCCTGAGTATGGATGGGCTGCCTGGGATTCTTACCGGAGGTTATTGCAGAATTGGGGTATGGCTCATGGGATTGAGCGTGATGAATTTGACAGGCTAATCTTAAAGTTTAAAAAAATATATGGAGTAGAAGAAAAGAGAGAATTTAGTAGAGACCAGATGAAGGTAATTGCCTTTTCTTATAAAAATTTATTACACGACTATAGTGTTAAATTAGAAGAAGATCCCTTCCAGCAGCTGATTCAGGCTATAATTTTTGTATTTCAATCCTGGTATAATGCTAGAGCTCAAATATTTCGTAAAAAACTTCAGATTGCTGAAGAATGGGGAACGGCAGTTATAGTACAGGAAATGGTTCTTGGTAATATTAATACTGAATCGGGGACCGGAGTCTTCTTCACCAAGATACCATTTGCAAAAAGTTCGGAGGTTACCTTATACGGTGATTTTACTCGTTGCAGTCAGGGAGAAGATATTGTATCAGGATTAGTTTATCCCCTACCGGTTTCTGAATTTCAAACCCAAAAGTTTCCCCAGTTTAAAGGAGATTCTCTGGAAAAACAATTCCCGGAAATTTATCAAGAATTACTGAGGTTAGCAGAAGAGTTAATTTATAATAGAGGGTATGACCATCAAGAAATTGAATTTACTTTTAAATCTAAACACAAGAAAGATTTATATATTTTACAAACCAGACCATATGTCTTAAAGGATAAAGAGAAAACTCCTATTTTTACCAGCCCAGATATTCTTAACTATCTAGTTGGAATGGGCATCGGAATCGGTAGAGGGGCAATGAATGGTCGGGTGGCCTTTAACCTGGAAGATATAAGACTACTGGCAGAAAGATATCCTCAAGAACATAAGATTTTAATTAGGCCTGATACGGTACCGGATGATATAGCTATGATTTTTGAATGTGATGGATTGTTAACCGCCCGTGGCGGAGTAACTTCTCATGCTGCAGTCACTGCAGCCCAGTTAGGTAAAATTTGTGTGGTGAATTGTAAACACTTAATAGTACTGGAAGGGGAAAAGAAATGTATTATTAACGATAATGAATTCAAAACTGGTGATAAGATTGCTATAGATGCTTCCCTGGGGAATATTTATAAAGGTAACCATGCTATTGAATTAGAACAAGTATCCTATTTTAATGAAAGGAGAAATCTTTCAATTGGACTTCAATAATATAAAAAATTGTTTAGGGATTAATGGATTGGGTAGGATAGGCAAATTAACCTTATGGTATCAATTACATGAAAATCATTTTGATGGCTTTATTGTAAATGTAGGACGTCCGGTTGGTACTAGCCTAATAGATATTGCCAATTTAATAGGAACAGATTCCACCTATGGCTCTATGGAAAAATTTTTATATGGAATAAAAGCAAATAAAGATATTAAGATTATTGATGAAAAAGAAAATCTTTTAGAAATTTTTGGTAAACCGGTAAAAATACTGTGTAAAGAGAGAAATCCTAAAAATATTAATTGGAAAGAACATGGAGTAAAAATAGTGATTGATACCACTGGAGTTTTTAATGATCCTACCGTTTCTGAAGATAATGATATAGGTAGCCTTAGAGGGCATTTATTTGCTGGAGCCAAAAAGATTATTAACAGCGCACCTTTCAAAATAAAGGATAAATCCAGAAAAATACCGGAGGACTGTAGTACCCTTATCTATGGCATTAATCACACTTCCTTCAATCCGAATAAGCACAACATTATTTCAGCTGCTTCGTGCACCACTACTGCTTTAGCCCATATGATAAAGCCTTTATTAGAAAGGAGGGAAACTAAAGATATATTAACAGCATCCCTATCTGCCATTCATGCCGCTACCAATAGTCAAAGAGTATTGGATTCCTTGCCTGGTGCATATGAATCAGATTTGCGAAAAAACAGAATGGTTTTTAATAATATTATTCTTTCTACTACTGGAGCTGCCAGTACACTGGATAAAGTTTTACCCGAGGTGAGCAAGATTGGTTTTATGGCTGATTCTGTTAGAATTCCTACTGATACTGTTTCTCTTATTATTTTGAATCTTACTTTTCACACCTATTTAGATAAAAAAGGGAATTCTATCATTAGCAGAGAATTTCTTAATCAAATTTACCAGGAATCTGCTCATGGACCACAAAAAAATCTTTTGTGTTACTGCGATAACCAAAATGTATCGTCGGATTTAAAAGGAAAACTTTTTGCAGTCGTTATAGAGGGTCATGCTACTCATACTCGAACTGGATTTATTAGCCTAAACGCAGGAATGCTGTCGGAGGCAGGATTATCTACTAGTAAAACAATGAATATTCCCATCACTCACTCTACCTTATTTGGGTGGTATGATAATGAATATGGTAGCTATGTGCATTGTTTAGGGAAATTAGCTATTTATATCGACAGGAACTTGTAAATGTATTTATAGGCGTTAATAGATTTTTTATTGAGAACGAAAACATTTATTTATTACTGTGTTATTAATGAAGAAAATAAATATTCGACAAATGATTCTTGTTTCTTTATTTGCCGCACTAACCGCTATTGGTGCCTTTATTTCTATTCCCATTGGCTTAGTTCCCATAAGTCTGCAAAATCTATTTACTTTCCTAGCGGGAATGGTTTTAGGCAGTAAGCTTGGCGCTTTAAGTCAGCTAATCTATGTATTACTGGGAGCAGTTGGTTTACCAGTTTTTTCGGGTTTTAGAGGTGGTATGGGAGTCTTATTCGGACCAACTGGTGGTTTTTTAATAGGCTTTATTATTTCTGCTTATATTATCGGTAAACTCACTGAAAACTTAAGAGAAGCCAAAATATTTCCTTATTTCACCATAGGATTACTGGGTGCTTTCCTAATATACCTTTTTGGAGTAGTACAGCTAATAATTATTACCAAAATAGGAGTAAAAGAAGCTATTATAGTAGGGGTGATTCCCTTTTTAGCTGGTGATTTATTGAAAGTGATTGCCGCCGCTTTTATAGCCGTCAGGATAAAATTAGTAGTTACTGTGAGTGAGCTATGATATAATTTATGGTATAGCTATGCGGGGCGTAGCGCAGCTTGGCTAGCGCGCTTGGTTCGGGACCAAGAGGTCGGAGGTTCAAATCCTCTCGCCCCGACCATCCCAAACATTGTCAATTTTGAGAGAAGAGACCCGCTCCTGCAGCTCTTTGCCTGACGACGGTCAAAGTCCGCAGAAATTTCTTTTTCTTTGAATGGGTGGACGCCAAAGGCGGACAGGGTGCTAATTCCCCTTTATTTAAGGGGTGGCATTCCGAAGGAATTACGGGGTATTTAAAACTTCCTTATAATTCAAAGTTAATAGAAAGGGCAAAGGAACTCAGAAAGGCAGGAAATTTATCTGAAGTATTGCTTTGGAATGAATTGAAACGGAAAAAAGATGATGGGACTTGACTTTACTCGTCAGCAAGTAATTGGCGATTATATCGTAGATTTTCATTGTCCTAAATTGAATTTAGTAATTGAAATAGATGGACAAAGCCATGAGTTTAAAGGAGAATATGATAAAAAAAGAGATGAGTTTTTAAAATCATTAGGTTTAACAGTTCTTCATTTTAATGATTTGGATATTAAAAAATCTGTTGCTAATGTAGTAGAAAGTATAAAAAACTGAATAGAGAATACCCCGTCTGCTTTGCAGCCACCCCTTTTAGAAAAAGGGGAATTAAACTCAAAGTACAAATATACGTGATTTACGTTCAGCTTTACGCAAACCTGATAAAGAAAAAGACACCAATGAGATTTTAGAGGTTGCAAAGAAAGGAAATTTAGGAAGGAAAGTTAAAAAACGTGTTGATCTTTATGTAGAAATGGGTGATGGCTGAAGATTTATTAAAAATCTTTGAGCAAGCCGGATTAGAGCTATATTTTAGATATCGTGTTGATGTAACATATCATTTTTACATGTTGAAAAAGAATACTATTATAGTTTTATATATATATATTAAAAATGGAAATATAATTTGACATATTTCCAAAATATGGCTAAAATGACAATATAAAAATCTGCATGGTCAAAATTATGAAGAATTTTAAAGCAGGTATATATAAGCAACAATTTCAGTACAAAAGTTTTAGTCCCTCTTTTATTAACCATGAATTTGAATGGCAGGATAAGGGAATTGCTATTTTGTTAGCTGAAGCAATGCGGTATTTGGGAGAGCTTAATGCTTATTCCTTTTTAATACCAGATGTTAATTTTTTTATCAAAATGAATGTAGTAAAGGAAGCAACCAAGTCCAGTATGATAGAAGGAACTAAAACTGAGATAGAGGAAGCAGTCTTACCAGAAGAAGAAATATATCCAGAAAAAAAAGATGACTGGGTTGAAGTTCAAAACTATATTAAAGCCATAAATTTTGCGATTAAAGAATTAAAAAAACTACCAGTTAGCATTCGTTTAATTAAGGGGACACATAAAATTTTGCTTTCTGGCGCTCGTGGCAAGCATAAATTGCCAGGAGAAATACGGCAGAGCCAAAATTGGATTGGCGGTTCTTCTTTAAATGATGCTTTTTTTATTCCCCCACATCACAGTGAAATGCCTGAACTTTTAGCTGATTTAGAAAAATTTTGGCATAATAAAAATCTAACTATTCCCCCCTTGATAAAAATTGCAATTTGTCATTACCAGTTCGAAACTATTCATCCATTTTTAGATGGCAACGGCAGAATTGGCCGCCTTTTAATTGTATTACAACTGATTGATGCTGGAATTTTAGGAAAGCCATCTTTATACCTTTCTACTTTCTTGGAAAAAAATCGCGGAAGTTATTATGATTCTTTAGCAATGGTCTGTCAGACTAACAATTTAGAACAATGGATAAAATTTTTCTTAAACGGCATTATCGAAACTGCTCAAGATGGAATTGAAACTTTCAAAAATATAATTGTGTTGCGACAGCATTATGAGGAAAAAATAATGACTTTAGGAAGCCGTGCTACAAAAGGGCAAAAATTATTGCTTTTTATGTTTTCTCAACCAATTGTAAACACAAAAACTGTAGCTAAAGAATTGGACATAAGTTTTAATAGTGCTAACCGCTTGATTAAAATATTTATAGACTTGGGCATATTAAATGAAATTACTGGATTCTCCAGAAACCGATTATTCCTTTTGAAAGAATATTTAGATTTATTTAAGAAATAAAGAAATAAAATAGTACAGGGGACCAAGAGGTCGGAGGTTCAAATCCTCTCGCCCCGACCATCCAATCTACATTATAAGTAAATTCTTTTGAATTATAATATATAAATTACCTTGTAGTCTGTTTTTTGGTCTAAATAAGTTATAAGATAGACCGGATTTTCTTTCTACCTCATCTCATGTTAATTCATTTACTTACTTTGTTGAATAAATGGCAGAAGATACCTTTATGGAAATTAGAAATTTGTCCTGAAGGAAGAAAAGATAAAAACAATTAAAAAATTCTTTATTTAATAATATATTTAACTTTCTCAAAGAAATTTTCTCTAAATTAATTATTTGGTGAAGTGATAGGATATTGACTGGAAGCATATAACTTTTTAATTGCTATTTATTTCAGTTTTATGTAAAATTTTACATAAGGAATTTAAATATAAATAGCAAAAGAACAAAAATTCCTAACAAAATAAAATTTTTCTGTAATTGCAAAGATAAAATCTGGTCAGATAGCTAAAATATTAAAGAAGTGCTAAGATAATAATAATCAATTAAAGTTAATATTTAGCATATTGAAAGTAATTTTGATAAATGTAAATTAGTTGATAGAAATAATGAAAAGATTTAATTAGCAAAACACATTAAATATGGAATTATTATAATGACTGAGCAAAAATATTTTTATACAATAACTTCACTTTTGCAAAATCTATTTGATCAAGAGGTGGAGTTATTACCATCGGTAAATGAGTTATTTGAATTAGAATTAGCTTATCTAGAATATAATTGTTTACCCAAATGCGATTTATTAGATAGATTAGCTTATTTTAAGTCGGTCAATAGGAAATTTACAAAACATTTTTTAATGTATGATCACGCTGACAGAGTGCTTACAAATAATCGTTCTCAAAGTACAAAGGCTTATTTTGAAAATGGATTATTCTCTACAGGTTATGCAACTCATGGATTGTTTCCTTATCGTGGAAAATTTCATCCTCAATTGATAAAAGCTTTAATTAATATTATTGGAGTAAAAAAAAGCGAAACAATTTTAGATCCTATGTGTGGCAGTGGAACTACTAATATCGAAGCTGCCTTAATGGGAATAAATTCTTATGCAATTGATTTAAGTCCTTTTTGCCAATTTATGACTAAAGTAAAATATAATAGTTTATTCCTAAATATTGACTTATTAAGGGGAATTTCTAATAAATCAGAACAGTTATTTAATTTTTTTAATGTGAATGATGTAAAGAAGCAATTAAAAAAAATTACCGATTATGAAAAAATAAAAATCTATGAATTAGCATTACTTGCTTTCTTAGATGCTTTAGGATATTCAAAAAGAGTAGTTAAATCTAATCATAAACAACTCTTTATGAAAGTTCTTAAAAGGTATGAAGATACAGTTATTAACTTCATATTAAAAACTTCAAAGTATATAAGGGATTTTGGAAGCCTTTATATTTTAGAGAATTCTAATGTAATGAAAATGCCATTAGAAAATAATTCTATTGATGGAGTAATTACATCTCCACCTTATTCATTTGCGATTGATTATGTAAAAAATGATGAAGCTCAATTAGACTTTTTAGGATATGATACTGATGAGGTTAGAAGCAAGATGATTGGATTGATTGGTAGAAATAAAGATGAAAGACTAATAAATTATTTTAACGATATGGAACAAGTCTGTTCTGAAGTTTCAAGGGTGCTGAAAGAAGATAAATATTTTGTTATGATTATAGGTTCTAATACAAATCAAACTGGGGGAATAAGGCTAGAAGGTAAAATAATTGAGTCATGTGAAAAATATGATTTAACATTGGTTAAGAGTATTTTAAAGCCAATAAAGGGAATTCGAAATATAATGAAGGAAGAATATATATTGTTTTTTCAAAAAAGGCGTAGAAGATGAAAAGCATTCAAGAGAAATTTAATATAGTCATCACTAAAAATACTTTCTATTTCTACAATAGAGAATTTGAAGAATTTTATGAAGGTTATATCAATTCAATTAAGGAGACTTTACTTGTCTTGAAGAATCAAATACAAAATACAGGCTTACGAAAAGAATTATTTGAGGACTTAATTTATAAAAAAGAAAATGGTTTAAAGGCATTGCTTGCATTGACAGGTTTTTCAAATGAGAGTTTAAAAAGACTTATTACTTTTGCACGAATAGTTGACGATCCTGAGTTAAATGCGCTTATTTATAAAGATAAATGGTTAACAAGTGCGGAAATAGGTGAAAAGGAGAATATACGTGAATGGTCAGATAATAATATCCAGCAAAAGATACAAAAAAACAAGTTTTTTAGAAAGGGTTTAGTAAATATATTTTTTGAAGGATCTACTATACCTATTTTTTCACGTGCACTACCACTATTTGAACTTAAAAAATTAAGTATATCAAAGTTAAATTTTGAAATAGATGCCCTATTAGATACATTAATTAGATATAAAGAGAAAGGCTCATATTCTGGTAAAAAAGAGAATAATCCAGAAATAGTTATTGAAAATATACTTGATGAATTTAGAATTGGTTTTGAAAAGGGGGATCTGAGTGAATTCATTAGTAATGCCCCTAATACAAAAAGAACAATGGAC
Source organism: Candidatus Oleihabitans oleiphilus (assembly GCA_018054125.1). GTDB lineage: Bacteria > Atribacterota > Phoenicimicrobiia > Phoenicimicrobiales > Stramentimicrobiaceae > Oleihabitans > Oleihabitans oleiphilus. The sequence continues at coordinate 18,069 of JAGPKD010000010.1, forward strand.
TTTGTAATTCCTGATAAAAGGAATCCAAAAATTATTATTGAATGTTCTTATCTAGTTACTACATCTTCAGGACAGGGAGATAAATCAAAAACTGAAATTTCAATTGATTCATTAATCAAAGAACATTATCCGGAAGCTCACTTTTTTGGATTCATTGATGGTATAGGTTGGTATGTTAGAAAAAATGATCTAAAAAGAATGATTGCTGCATATGAAGATGTATTTACTTTCCATCAGGAGGAAATAGAACGATTTAAAAATCTATTGAAATCTATGATGGAGGTTAAAAATAGTTAAAATCAATTTTAGTGATGGTGGGATAGGTAATTTTATTAAAGATAATATTTTAGGAATGCCAATTTATCAGAGACTATTTGCTTGGGAAATTTATAGGTTATTAATAAATAAATAATTTATTTAGCTATTTTAAAATCTCAATTAGATAAGGAAATGAATTAAGATATTGGTAATGGTAAATTTGAAGGAAAGAAAAAGATATATCAACGATCTGAAATTATGATAGCCGAGTCTTTGTCAAATTATGGAGAATGGAAAGTTGATGATATTGGAAAACGACAAAAGGAATTTGCTAAAAAGCATTAAAAATTTGGAAGTTAGAAGTATGATAAGTAATTATGTAAATCAAATAATAATAGGGGACTGCCTGGAACTTATGAAAAATATTCCAGACTGTTCCGTGGATATAACATTTGCAGATCCACCTTTTAATTTAGGGAAGAAATATAATGGATATAGGGACAATAAAGAGTTTAGCGCATATTTGGATTGGTGCAAACGATGGATATACGAAATGGTTAGAATTACGAAGCCTACAGGTTCTATATTCGTGCACAATATACCTAAATGGTTAACATACTATGCAACTTTTCTAAATGAAATTGCTTATTTTAAACACTGGATTGCCTGGGATGCACCAACTGCCCCGATGGGGAAGAGTTTACAACCTTCTCATTATGGTATTTTGTATTATGCAAAAGATCTAAAGAAAAATAAGTTTTATGAGATTCGCTATCCGCACAAACGATGTAGAAAATGCAACTATCTCCTAAAGGATTATGGTGGTAAAAAGGCAGGTTTACACCCATTTGGTCCATTAGTTTCCGATGTGTGGACAGATATTCATCGGATAAAACACAATAGATATAGGGATGAACATCCTTGTCAATTACCAGTACATTTATTGGAAAGAATTATTTTAATGAGTTCAGATGAAGGTGATATTGTATTAGATCCATTTGTGGGTACAGGAACAACAGTTATTGCTGCAAAAAGATTAGGTCGAAGATTTATCGGAATAGATATTGATGAAAAGTATGTAAATATTACAAGAGATAAAATTTCAAAAGAAATATACGACTCTAAGATTGGTGAAGCCTGGCTTAGTTTATATTTGGACGAAATAGTGACAATTAGAGATATAGACTGGGGGAAATTAGTATTATATTTTTCAATACCTGAGAGTATAAAAGATGTAGATTTTAAGAAAGTAAAGTTGAATAAACAAGGTAAATCAGTCAATCATGAAAATATTAATACTTTTTCAGTTTTTTAACATAATTCAACCAATAGCATATAACACAACATTCAGAAGATGCTGGTAATGATTATACTCAGTATTAATATAACTTTGGAATAATTTTAATACCAAAGGAGATACTTATAGCTAAAACCTTCCATTGTCAAACAGATTATATCTCATGCAAGTCACTCAGACAGTATAAATCTGAATAAATAAAGTTCTATCCTATTTTAAATACATATATATTCTTAATAAGTTGAAACAATCCTATTAAATAACATTAAAAAATCAAAGGTAATTTTGGAAAAGAATATTCTTTTTGGTTATAGATAGAATTATCAGTTAAGTATTTTCTAAAAGACATATATATAAGACCAATCTAATATAGTGTAGGATATCCTTAGGTAAGATCATAAAAATTAATCCTTACTAATCTAATTATTTTTAATTTAGATGATTTCCTTTTTGATTTTAAATTAATAGTGAATATATCAAATATATGAAATATCAGACTATCTATATTACCCTACTATTAGCATCTGAAAAAGTTATTATGTTATTTAGATAGTGAAATTGCCAAAATTTTCCTGTTTTACTACTCTTGAATTTTTAATGATACCTTCAGATGATATTTATGTTTTTTTTAATTTGTAATTTTTTATATAAAAAAGTGAAAGGGAATTTCTTTTTATTGACTTTAATTTGTGGTAATATCATTAATATAAAATAATAAATAATATAAAAAATATACATTAAGAATGTAAAGGGGAGGCGAAAAGAGATGGAAAATGCTAAGAATAAGAAAGTAGCCATACTGGTTGAAAATTTATATGAAGACCAGGAATTATGGTATCCTTACTATCGGCTTAAAGAAGCAGGTTATGAGGTTAAGGTTGTAGGACCCGAGAAGAAGACTTATTACAGTAAGCATCAATATCCGGTAGCAGCTGATTTCTCCATTGAAGAAGTGAGAGCGGATGATTTTGTGGGAGTAGTTATTCCAGGTGGTTATGCTCCTGATCATCTGCGACGTTATCCAAAGATACTTGGTTTTGTCCGTAAAATATTTGAAAAAGATGGTTTAGTTGCGGCCATTTGCCATGCAGCCTGGGTTCCTATTTCCGCAGGAATATTGAATGAAAAGGATGCCACCTGTTTTTTTGCTATTAAAGATGATTTGATAAATGCAGGAGCTAATTACCTGGACCAGGAGGTAGTAGTAGACCATCACCTGGTTACCTCACGCACACCTAATGATTTACCAGCATATCTGCCTGCTATACTGAAGGTATTAGAGGAACTATAATAATAAATAATTAATAAATGCGGAAAAAATCTCATGCGAAAAATTATATTGAATATCTTACCTTATGGCATTTTATGTTTGGTCACCCTGCTTTTGATTATGATTTGGTGGCCTCTTGAGGGAGGCTGGGTAGCATTAACCAATTCCTGGATTGCCCTATTCTTTGTCTGTCTATTTTGTGCCATTTTTTTATTTCAGGAAGATATTTACCATTTTTTAGATCAGAATATAAAAAGCGATTTTTTAGGAAGCACTGGACCATTACAAAAACATCGTAATATTCCAGAGCTATTTAAGGATGACCAGAAATTTCAGGAAGTAATTGCTGGCACCGTTATGGCCTGGATGGATCAGGTAAACATTGAAAAGCAGGAGCAAAAATTAAGGGAAGAAGAAATTAGTAAGACTATTGAGCTATATAAAAAAGAGAAAAAGGAAAAAGTTAAGTGGCTATTTCTGTCGGCTGATTATCTTTTAGTTCCGCATAGTAAAGATGTTTTATATGAGATTTATGAAAGACATTATGTAACAGAAAATATGTTTCAGGAAATGACTGTCGAGATGGCTATTGATGAAAAAGAGGCGGAAGCTATTTTGGAGGTGTTAAAATTTCTTAGATTTATCAGGAAACAGGAAGATGAAATTATTATAACTGAGACAGGTTCTGCCTATTGCACCTACCTGGAACGGACAAATCAAAGATAATATATTCTGACACTCTCACCCTACCCCTCTCCCTTTGAGGGAGAGGGTACCAGGGTTCTCTAATTTCTTACCTGAATCTTAATCTGGGGAAACCCATAGGGCATTTTGCCAGTTGTTCAGGTGTTAGTACTTCTTTTACTTTCTGTTGATTTTCCAGTGCCATTACTTTTAATTCTACCTGTAGTTGAGCAATTTCTTCCCATTTTGCTCTAATCTTTGCCATATCAAGGGGGTCTTCCATCATCAATTCTCTAACTTCCAGCCTTTTTGTTTCCATTTCCTTTTTTAATTCTAAAGAAGCCTTTTGAAACTCCAATCTAATCTGCTTAATTTCAGTAATCTGTTCTTCAGAAAGACCTAAATTAATCATTCTTCCGCCTTTATTTCCCCAATCAGGATAACCAGAATACCTACCAGCAGGATAACGTTCCTGGTTTAGGCAACCAGACGGTGAGCCACCTTTACCAGTAAAACTACCTCGGCTACGTGCCTCAGCAAAGGAAGCAATACTCAAAAACAGGAAGGCGATAGCTACCACAAACACTAATAAGGCAATCTTTTTTGTCTTCACAATATTTTCACCTCCATTCTTTGTTAGTCTTTTCTTTTATTTGATTTATGGGAGTATCTATCTCCCGGCCTACTAACTTATACGCAAAATAAAGTTAATTTCTTTCACAAAATAAGAATTTTTTTGGAAAAATTAGCTTTTTTATCTGCAGCACAATGATTAGTTAAGGTAAAATTTGTTAGTGTAAAATTTAGTAAGATAGAAAATCTTCATATAAAATATAAAATATAAAGTAATAAAGTAGTGTATATTATGATGTATGTTATGATATTATATGGATAGATTGGAAAAATTCAGGAAGGGGAAGATGGAAGAAAAAGATGAAATATAATACACTGGGAAATTCGGGAATAAAAGTAAGTGAATTATGTTTTGGTGTTTTGCCGATGGGGTCACTGCAGGCCAATATACCGGTTAAAGAAGGAGCACAGGTTATCCGGGAAGGATTATCTGCTGGAATTAACTTTCTAGATACTGCTCAGGCTTATAACACCTATGCCCATATTAAAGGGGCTCTGGATAGTTTTTCAGGGGAAGTAATTATAGCCAGTAAATCACATGCCACTGGTTATCAAGAAATGAAAGAGGCCGTCTTGGAAGCCTGCCGAGAATTGAACCGTGATTATATTGATATTTTTCACATCCATGCAGCACGAGAAGATAAGAATGTTTTTCAGAAAAGAGCAGGGGCCCTTTCTTGCCTGGTAGACTTAAAGAAAGAAGGAATAATAAGGGCAATAGGAGTTTCTACCCATGCTATAGAAGTAGTAGAAAAATCAGCCGAAATAAAAGAAATCGATATTGTTTTTCCACTTATCAATCAGATTGGTTTAGGCATTATCGGGGGAACGCCAGAGGAAATGATTCAGGCTATCAAGAAAGTTCATAATGCCGGTAAAGGTATATATGCCATGAAGGCACTGGCCGGTGGCTATCTTATCAGGCAGATAGAAAAGGCAATCGATTTTGTGAGAAACATAAAGGAAATCACATCTATTGCGGTAGGCATGATCCATCTTCGAGAGTTAGAAATAAATCTCAGATTATTTGAGAATAAAAAGATTAATCAAAAAGAATTAGCTAAAGAAGGATTTCAAAGAAAGAAGCTTTTTATTTCTGGTTTCTGTGAAGGATGCGGCACCTGTGTCCAGGCTTGTCCCAATCAAGCCCTATCCTTGAAGGATGGGAAGGCCTTTGTAGACTATAACCAATGTCTTACCTGTGGTTATTGTGTGCCTCATTGCCCTCTCTTTGCTCTGAGAATTGTTTAACAGGGTAGCAGTGATACTGGGCAAATAATTTCTTCAGGATATAATTAAATTAAGCTTTTTAGGTAAGATTTTAATGTGATAGTTCTTTTGGGCTGGTATTATTTCACCGGCAACCTGAGCAGTTACCGCTCTATCAGCCTCTACCCTTATCTCTTTTCCTTTAAAGAAGCTAACTTCTGCTACCTCACGATGCGTTCCTTTTATGGCCTTTGGCAAAAGATACAGAGAGCGGAACCTATTCATTTTACCAACAACACAGATATCCAGTAAGCCATCATCAATTTCAGCATCAGGAGTAATGTTAAATTTACCACCTTCCACTCTGCCATTGGCAATTGCTATAAATAACATCTCGCCTTCTAATACCTGTCTATCAATAGTTATTTTAGCCTGAAAAGAAGATAGAGGGGAAAGCAGCTTTTGGATAGTGGCAAAGACATAAACATAAGCACTTAATGTTTTCCAGTCAGGATGATTTATTTTCATCTGATTGGCTCGAGCAGCAATCTCAGCATCAAAACCAATACCACACACATTAGCGAAATACATTTGCTCATTAATTAATCCTATATCAATCATTTTTGTTTTCTGCTTAGGAATAATCTGACAGGCCTGAAAAATATCTTTAGGTATAGAGGTGCTTTTGATAAAATCATTAGCCCATCCGGCAGGGATTATGCCTAAAGCTGGCTGATTTTGTGACGGAATAATCCCATTGATAATTTCATTGATAGTACCATCACCACCAACTGAGACAATCAGGTCTGCCCCCTGTTCTGCAGCTTGCCGGGCTAAGGTAGTTGCTCCTCCCGGAGAGGGAGTCCAGCTGAGATGATATTTCAGGTCCATAGTATTAAAGTAACTGAGAATTTCAGAAATTATTTTTTGTGGTTTTCCACCACCAGCAGTATCATTAATAATTAATTCTACCTTCAAAAATAGTACCCTCACTAAATTTACTTACTGTTACTATCTGATTCTAACCTTCTCCCTTTGAAAGAGGGGGGGGAGAGGAGAGGTTAATAAGTTATAAGATGCGGGTTGGCGTCCTAAAATAGCATGGGTATGAGGAACGATAGTTTTATCTCTTGCTAAGCTTGGAGAAATTGAGGCTATACTTGCCATTTCTAGGTTTTCCAGACAGCCAGTAATGATTTGCCCGGCTGGAGAGGTAATAATACTATGACCATTGCCTTGCTGCTGAATAGAATTGGGGCAGATGATAAAGATTTTATTTTCTGCACTTCTGGTCTGACCGATTTTGAGATGTTCATCCTGACTAAATTGAGCTGGCCAGATGATTATTTCGGCACCTTTTAAGGTTAGGATGCGCGCAATTTCTGGAAAATAACCTTCGTAATCAAGCATCATTCCGATTACCCCAAATTGGGTCTTAAAGACTTCAAAATGATTTTCGCCAGGAGTTATTTGGCCTTTTTCTGAGAATTCCAGATGTGTTTTTCTATATTTTCCTATTATCTTTCCTGATTGGACCAGAAAGATAGTTTTATACTTTAGGGAATTTTCTTCTTCACTCAATACTATAGAGCAGAGTGAAGGATAATTCTTAGTCAAGTCTTTTAGGAAGTCCAGTATTTTCGCACTTTGCTGAGCGTTAAAATTATTAATTTGAGAAAAAGAAAAAATATGCACTTCCTGTTCTGCTAAGGTATGGAAAAAATACTCAATTTTGGAAAGATAGGCAGAAAGGCCTTGGTCTGGCGGTTCTCCGATTTGGATAACTGCGGCAAAAGGATTTTCCTCAATAATATTCGTTTTTTCCTTGCTCTTTTGCCAAATGGGTAACTGGTGGGTAGGTAAGGTAAGATAATGATATTGTTCCGGTTTTCTACTTTGAAAAACATCAATAACCCCGGCAATATTTTTCTGATGTGATTGAGAAAGGTCAATTTCTTGAACTAAAATTTCTTCTTGGTCAGGAGAAGCCATCATTACTGTCTTTCCTTCTGGTGAGAAGAAGGCACTTTTCCCACAATATTGAATTGATTTTTCTTCATAACCGATTTTGTTTGCTACCACAATCCATACTTTATTTTCCAGGGCCCTGGTAGGTATTATATATTCTGCCTGGGGATTAGACCAGGCTTTTCTATCTAAACCACTAGTGATCCAATTGGTCAGGTCTAAGAGAATTTCGGCACCCTGTAAAGAAAGACAACGCATGATTTCTGGTAGGCGACCATCGGCACAGATAAATAAACCAATTTTGCCAATTTTGGTATTAAAAACAGGATAGTGATTACCACTTCGAAACCAATTATGATCAAAATGCCATAAAAAGGATTTTCTTACTCGCCCTACCTCTCGCCCTTCATCATCAATGAGTAGTGCAGAATTGTAAAGTTCATTCTTTTCCTGGTTATATTCAGGTAATCCCAGGGCAAGGAAAGTTTGGTATTTTCGGGCATAATCCTGGACTTCTTTCAGGAATTGCTCAATCAGATTGGCCAGCTCACTATAACCAGGGATGATTCTGGGAGATAAAAAATAACAGGGGTAGATGCATTCCGGTAGCACTATCAAATCAGGTTTGGATAGAGCAGCCTGTTTCATGAATTGTAATATATTTTCTTTATTTTCGGCCTGTTCTGAAAATGGTCTAGCCTTTAACTGGAGACAGGCCACCTTAATGGTATGATTATTCATAATCTTTCTCTCCTGCCAAATTTTATTTTATCAGGGAATTATTCCCTTGAGAACCATTGAATTAACAGCAAGCTTTACTATTTATTATATTTATTATTTTATTATTCTGTATGATTTCCGTATGATTTCTATCTCTGGATATTTTTTTATCATAAATCCTCTTTTACCTCAAATATAGAAATTATGGGAATTAATCTGACTTAAAATCTAACTTAGCAGATATTATTCCTCATTAAAGATAAGAATTTATTATCATTATACCCTATGTTATATATTTATTATAGCCTAATTGTAGTTATATAATTAAGCGCATAAATAACTGCCATTGGCATTATTATTTTTTAACCCTATCCCTCAAAAGGGGAATCCTTTTCCTTTTCAGAGATGGTCAGGGAGGT
>JAGPKD010000081.1 GCA_018054125.1 Candidatus Oleihabitans oleiphilus
TAATTTATATTTCTCAATAATAAATATTTTATTTTTTGATTATTTCATTATTCAGCCTGGAAATATTTAGCCTTTAACTCTTCCCATTTTGGGGAATTCATAATACGTGTTAAACCTTCATTAATTAATGCTAATAGTTCAGTATCTTCTTTCCTTACCGCCACACCATATTCTTCACCAGTTTTAATAGTTCCAATTATCTTAATGGCCATTCCCTTTCGTATCGCATCTTCTACCATAACATCATCCATCATGGCAGCGTCAATTCTGCCATTCAGAAGATCCTGTACTGCTAAAGAAAAGCCATCATATAATTTTAGTCTTTCTTTGGGAAACAAACCAGGAGTAATTAGATTATCTTCAATCCACATATGAGCAGTGCATCCTCTCTGGGTTCCTAACAGATAATCACCCATGAAAACTGCAATAGCATTTAGATTAGAGTCTTGAGTCACGCAGATGGCCTGATCTATAGACCAATAGGGAATAGAAAAATTCACTTTTTCCTTCCTCTCTTCGGTAATACTCATGCCGGAAAAGATCAGGTCAATCTTTTTAGTTAACAGACTGGTTACAATCCCATCCCAGGCGGTAGGCTGATGGATAACTTCAAAACCCAACTCCTGGGCAATCCAGTTTAAGGCTTCTACATCAAAACCAGCGGGATTACCTTTTTCATCAATATAGGCATGTGGAGGGTAATCAGCGTCAATACCATTAACATAAACTTTCTTTTCCTGGGCTATACCTGTTCCAATCAAGCACGTTACAAAAATTACCAAACAAAATACAATTGCAATAATCCTTTTATTTTTTATCATCAAAATTCCTCCCTTATTTTTTTTTATTTATTTTTCTTTAACTTTTCTAATACCAGTTGATATCCGTCGGCACCATAATTTAAACATTTTTTTACTCTACTAATAGTTGCTGAGCTGGCCCCAGTCTTTTTGGCAATATCCTCATAAATAAAACCTTCCTTCAACATACGGGCAACTTCTAATCGCTGACTTAATTCCTGTATCTCATTAATGGTTGCCACATCCTCAAAAAAGCGATAGCACTCCTCCCTATTTTCTAAAAGTAAAATTGCTTTAAATAATTGATCGGTCATTTCATTTCGCCAGCGTGGATAGTTATTCATAATGATTTACCTCTCATATCATTTATCATTCTCATTAAACAAAAAAAGAATATATTATCCTTGGCAATTCTTTCGCCTTGAGAACCCTGGAATCAAAATCAAGTATCGTGTCTTCAAGATTGGGATATCACTAGATATACTTTATTACATTAAATCATTAATTAATTAATACTGTAGCAGATTATAACATGGCCTTAACAGATTGTCAACTCACCTGAAACAGTGGATAAAATTTACTACTTTAATTATTTTGAATTATTGCAAGCATCCTACTTTATCATTGGAAACTAATGAAAAGGTAAATTGAGCGGAATTATTTTTATGGACTTTGATTTTCTATGAGTCTCTGATAAAGGCTTAGCATCTGGTCGGATACGTTATCAATACTGTAACGTTGCACGGTATGTAAGGCATTTTCCGATAATTTTTGTCTCAAATCTTTGTTCTGGATCAAAATCTCCAGTTGTTTTGCAAAATGAGCTATATCATCATCTACTAATATTCCATCAACACCATCAGTAATAATGTCAATTGCTCCAGGAGCCTTTACCGCCAGAACCGGAAGTCCAGAAGCTAACGCCTCAATAATTACTATACCAAAGGTTTCGGAAGTGGAGCTAAAGGCAAATATATCTGAAATCTGATAGTAATACTTAACTTTTTCTCTATCCACTGCACCAACAAATTTTACCTTTTCAGTTAAGTTTAAAGAATCTACCAAATTTTTTAACTGTCCTACTGCGTTGCCCTCTCCTACTAATATAAACCGAAAATTATCAATTTTTTTATTTTTGATAATTGCTAAAGCCTTAATTATCTTATCTATATTCTTTTCAAAAGATACTCTCCCTACATATAATATTACTACCTCACCTGGAGTTAAATTAAGTTCTTCTTTTAGCCGGTTACATTGCTCATCATTTTTTTGGCGGAAAATAGCAATATCAATGGCATTGGGGATAACCACAATTTCTTTTTTAATACTATAATGACTGATTAGCTCTTTCATAGATTGTGAGGGAGTGGTTATCACATTTACTTTATCAGCTAAGTTAAAAATAATTATTCGGATAGCCTCATTGATAATAAATTGAGGAATGGGAGACATATAATAGCTATAACGTTCATATTGAGTATGGATAGTTAATACTTTAGGTATCTTCAGTTTGGCAGCATACATTATAGCCGGCATACTTAACACAAAGGGGTGATGGAGATGAATAATGTCTGGATTAAAACTGGTTATAACCTGACTGGCCTTAAGAGATAAAGGAATAGCAATGGGGTATTTTACTTTATGGGTTAAATTAATAGATTGGTAGCGGAATACATTTTTCTCTTCATCCTGATAATTATTTACTTTTGGCGCAAAAATATAAGTTTCATGGCCCTTTCTTTCATAAGCCTCTTTTAAGGAGACAATACTACTGACTACCCCATTGATTAAGGGCTTGTAACAATTGGTAAAAAAAGCTATCTTCATATATTCTTATTCACCTTGTTCCTTACTAACGAGTTAAAATATAATTCTAAATGTAATTCTAAATATAATTAACTGCCAGTTTATTGGCTATTCTTCATTATTTTTTCCCAGCTGTCTCGCAAGGAGACAATCCGATTGAATACTAAATGGTCCGCTCGAGAGTCCGTATCCACACAAAAATATCCTTTTCGCATAAACTGAAACTTTTCTCCAGCTACTGCACTTTTTAAACCAGGCTCTACCAGACTGTCATTTAATATTTCCATTGATTTTGGATTTAATTGTTTGATAAAATAATTATCATCTTCCTGGTCGGTTTGGTCTTCTTCCTTATTATTATCAAGTAATAGATAATCATACAAGCGTATTTCGGCCTTCAAGGCAAATTTAGCAGAAACCCAGTGTAAAGTACTCTTCACTCTTCGTTCTGCTCCCGGTCTTCCACTTCTGGTCTCCGGATCATAAATACAATGCACCTCTTTGACCTCACCAGTTATCTCATTACGCACAAAATCAGTACATTTAATTATATAAGCATTCTTTAGTCTAACCTCACCTCCTGGTGACAATCGAAAATATTTTTTAGGAGGTTGATCGTGAAAATCTTCTTTTTCGATATATAATTCTTTAGTGAAAGGTACTTTACGGCTACCAGCTTTGGCATCTTCTGGATTATTTTCACAGTCCATTTCCTCTATTAAATCTTCCGGGTAATTATCAATAATTAATTTTAAGGGATTTAGTACTGCCATTACTCTGGGGGCCTTTTTATTTAAATCTTCTCTGATACAATGCTCTAAAAAACGTATATCTACCACACTGTTAGTCTTGGCTACTCCAATACGTTCACAAAAATTCCTGATGGCCTCCGGGGTATAACCTCTTCTCCTTAAACCGGAAATAGTGGGCAGACGAGGATCATCCCAGCCTGAGACATAACCCCCCTCTACCAGGAAACGCAGTTTTCGTTTACTCATGACTGTATTACTTAAATTTAAACGGGCAAATTCAATCTGCTGAGGTGGCTCTGGAAAATGTAAACTACTAAGAACCCAATCATATAAAGGACGATGATCTTCAAATTCTAAAGTACATATAGAATGAGTAATACCTTCATAATAATCTTCCAGAGGATGGGCATAATCATACATAGGATAAATACACCATTTAGCACCAGTTCTGTGATGAGATTTTTTTATTATCCGGTAAAGTACCGGGTCACGCATATTTAAATTGGGAGAATTCATATCAATCTTGGCCCTGAGCACTCGAGTGCCATCTTCAAATTTACCCTCTCTCATTTGCTGAAATAAGGTCAAGTTTTCTTCAGGAGAGCGATTGCGATAGGGACTTTCTTTCCCCGGTTCAGTAAAAGACCCCCGATATTCTTTAATCTCCTCTGGGCTTAAATCACAAACATAGGCCTTCCCCTCTTTAATTAAGGTCAGGGCATCCTGGTACATTCTTTCAAAATAATCAGAGGCGTAATAAAGACGGTCCCCCCAATCAAAACCTAACCACCGCACATCCTGAATAATTGATTCTATATATTCTCTATCTTCTTTAGAAGGATTAGTATCATCAAAGCGCAGATTACATAAACCGTTATTTTTTTCTGCCAGACCAAAATTTAAACAAATCGATTTGGCATGTCCAATATGTAAATACCCATTAGGCTCTGGCGGAAAACGAAGATGTACTCTACCACCATATTTATTATTTTTTCGGTCCTCATCAATAATAGCCTGGATAAAGTTAACTGGTTCTTTATTAATTATTTCCTTGGTAGGCATCTATTTTATTGTCCCTCCTGGTAATTTTCCTTTCCTTTTCGTTTTCATTAAAAGTATTCAGGGAGGTATCCCCGAACCCTCCTGAAATACAATTCAAGGTAATAATTTACTCACCCTCACCTTACCTCTCCCTTCTAAGGAAGAGGGGCATAGTAGCAAAGTAATATAATGAATTCCCTTCCCTTAGAGATAAAATTTTTTAAGAATATATCATCCTCTCTCCTTGAGGTAGGGATTAGGGTAGCTATTAGCTGTCCATGGTGACTTTTATATTACAACATTTAATACAAAAAATCTATGTTTCCCTTTATAAAAGGACATTTTTTAGAGTATTTTTGATAAGTCTATATCTTTTTTACTTCCCTTCCCCTCTCCCCTCGAGGGAGAGGGTTAGGGTGAGGGGGTCTCTGAAGGATGCTCAATAAAAGTAAATAGATTAGCCTGAGCTTTATAGGTGCCAATAACTTTAACAAAAGTAGTGCATTTATCTAATGCCTTTAAGGCCTCCTGAGTAGCATTATCTGCTAATCCTTTTTCAAAATCCATATAAAAGACGTATTCCCAGGGCTTTCTTTTACTGGGTCTTGATTCTAATCTGGTCAAATTAATTTCTCTTAAGGCAAATTCCTTTAAACATCGATAGATAGCACCTGGCACACTTACTACCGCAAAAATAATAGAGGTTTTATTGCTCATTTCCGGGATGTGGGTTTGGGGAGAAAAAACTAGAAAGCGGGTAAAATTGGAGGGATTATCTTCGATACCCTTCTCTAAAATCTGCATGCCATAATAATAGGCCGCTCTACTACTGGCAATGCCAGCTGCCTTTAAATCTCCTGATTCCTTAATTTGTTTAATACTACCAGCAGTATCATATACTGGTATAATTTGACATCTGGAGAAATTCCTTAATAAATATTTTTCACATTGCGCCAGGGCTTGGGGGTGAGAATAAATCCTTTCCACTTTCTCCAGTTTAGTATCAGGATGAGTAATGAGACAATGCTCAATTTTTAATATTACCTCACCTATGGCAAATAGATTTTCAGTTAATAATAAATCGTGGACATTATTTATTCCTCCCGTTTGTGAATTTTCAATCGGTAAAACAGCATAATCTGCTATACCCCTCTTGACCATCTCGGCAACCTCTTCAAAACTATTCCCAGATAAAATATCGACAGAAGGTCCAAAATATTGTAAGGCAGCCATCTCACTAAAAGAACCTATCTCTCCCTGTAGTGCTATTTTTTTTCTATAGTCATAATCACTCTCTTCCATTATCTCTAACTCCTTTTCTGTATTTTTATATATGGTTAGATTCATGAGCTAATTAACTGATTAACCGGTCATCTTTAGCATCTGTTCTTTAAAATATTTTGCCCTTTCAAAATCTTCCTCTAAGGCAGCTGGATTGTGGGCAATTTTTTCTTTTATCTTATCTAACCAATCTTCTAATTCCACAATAAAATCTATGGTAAACTTACCATTGGTTTGATAAATATCTTTCCAGATGTTAAATGGACTGGTAGCAACTCGAGTCATTTCTTGAAAAACATTACCGCTTATTTTAAAATATTGCTCATTATTATTCTTCTTTACTAATAAGCCCAGCATATTGGACATAATTACGGCAATCAACTGAGGGA
>JAGPKD010000082.1 GCA_018054125.1 Candidatus Oleihabitans oleiphilus
GCTATCTTGTTTTACAAACAAGATATTCAGGGGAGGTATCCCCTGAAACCCCTCGTTATCACCCTCACCCTCCCCTCTCCCTTCTCAGGGAGAGGGATATGGTGATGGGCATAACTGTATTAAGTTTTAATAGACCATAGATATAACATAAAATTCAGTACTCGATATACGTTATACGTAATACGATATACGATTTTGTCATTGCGAGGAGCGAAGCGACGAAGCAATCTCATTCACTTCTACCCGCAGTATTAATGAAAAGTGGTCAGTCATTGGTTCTCAATTATAAGACCAAAGATACCGGTATAATAGTATGAGACTGCCACGCCTGCCCCTTGCCCCTTAACTGGTGTTAAGAGGCAAGAGGCAGGCTCGCAATGACCTTTTGCTTTGGTAACTTGTCTTATAGTATCTAAATTGTTTAGCAATTAGTATATTCAGGGGAGGTATCCCCTGAAACCCCTCAAAGATAATACAATTCAAAGAAAATCTATCTTGTTTTGCAAACAAGATATTCAAGGGGAAGAATTCCCCTCTTAAGAGGGGTGTCCCCAAGGGACGGGTGTTCCACTTGACAATACCTGAAATTACTATACTAAAATTTATCATGATTTACATAAATAATTATTGATATCATAATAATAGGAATTATACTATTTAGTAAAGAAAAATAGTGAATAGATGAAGAAAATCTTTTAGTTCTTATTTTTTATAATTAAATTTGACTCTCTTAAAAATTTAGTTATAATATCTACTATTAATAGCTACTAATAAGCTATTCATTTCAAATAAGGAGGTTTTATGAGAAAAATAATTATTTCACTTTTGATTCCCTTACTCTTGAGCTTAATTATAACACCGATAGCTGTAGCATCTGATTATCTGACCCAGGCGGATGCTATTTACCAGAAGAATAACTTAGAAAGTGTGAAAGAATCACTACCACTTTATCGTAAAGCAGTAGAAGAAAATCCTGATAATTATGAGACTAACTGGAAAATGGCTAGAGCCTTAAGAGAATATGCTGATTTATCTTTGCAGGCAGAAGTTGAGGATTGGAAAGACATCTGTGAAGATTATGGCAAAGAAGGATTAAAATACGCCGAAAAGGCAAAAAAATTAGAGCCAGATCTGGTAGAAGGACATTATTATTATGGATTATGTGCTGGAACTTACTCTGATGGAATTAGTATTATAAAGGCAATTCAAAAAGGATTAAGAGAAAAAACAGAAAAGGCATTTGAAAAAGCCTATGAAATTGACAAAATGTATGATGATGCCGGCCCAATATTAGCCTTAGCCAGAATGTGGCATCAACTTCCCTGGCCCTATCAAAAAGAGAAGACCTCCGAAAGATACTTCGAAGAATATTATCAATACTTTCCGGATAATCCCCAGGGATTGGTATATTATGCCGAGTTATTAAAAGATCGGGGCAAAAAGGAACAGGCTAAAGAACTTCTCTTAAAAGCTGCTCAAAGTGACCATCCTTATTTCAGTAAAAGAGCAAGGGAACTACTGGAAAAATGGTCTAGTTAATTTTTAATTAATTCTCAAAGAATAAAAAAGTAGCTATCTGTAAAATGGCTGAGATAAGATTTTTTTAAAAGCCTTATCTCAGCCATTTTTAGAATCACCATGGTAATTTAGGAATTCTCTTTTTTTTACAATCCAATCCTTCAATAAATTTAAACTAAGTAAGGCCCCAATTAACATATTAAGGTAAAAGGTAAATAAACGCCAACCGCCGACATAGATTCCCAGTAGATGAGCAGGAACAAAAAAAGAAAAGAGGGAAGCAAATCCTACCTCCGCAGCACCACTCCCACCAGGTGTTGGTAAAAATGGTAACAGAAAAAAGATTAAAACTTGAAGGGCTATTACCAATGCAAAATCTAACTGTATTTCCAGGGCTAGTAAGAGCAAGGGGGCAACAGAAAAATAGCAGAACCAATACAAAAAAGTATAAAAAAAAGCCAAAATTATTTCTCGGGGATGACTCAATAGAAGGTGGTAACTTTCCTGTAACACCCTTACTTGTGAGATAATTCCTTCTAATATCTTTTGGATTGTTGGTCTTTGAAAAAAATTGCTGAGAAAGGGAATATCTTTTAGTCTGATAAGGAGAGATTCCACTTTTTGGGGATTGCTCACCACCAGGACAAATACTAATATAACTATTATGGAAAATCCTATCGCTATTATTAATAATAACCAGGATAATACCTCATATTCCTGAAGGGAGTCTTGAAAATAAAAAAATAAGAGGGGAGTAATAATTAAGAAAATAATGGATTTCATAATAGGTCTAATGGTGGCAATCAGGATGCCCTTAGCAATAGAAATACCCTGTTGTTGGAATAAAAAAACCTGACCCGGGATGGTACCAGAAAAATAGGGGGTGATACCACCCAGAAAAGAACTGATATAGAAGATCTTAACTGATTCCCAAAAAGCAATCTTTTCGCCGACAGCACCAACAACAACCTGTATTCTTAAGCCTTCTATGAAAACCGAGAGAAAGATAGCTGCAACAGCTAACAAAAGAAATTCTTCCTCCATACGTTTAAGGCTGATTATAGTATTTTCATCAATGGTAAGGAAAAAAATTAGTAAAAATGCAGTGATTCCAATAAGCAAAGATATAATCAATCCTTTAATTATCTTATTGCGATTAAGAACAGGTTTTTCTATTGTTTCCACTTTAATATCTTTTCTCTTATTATTTAAAAATAGAATGAAAAAAGGAAGTCTCATTAATATTTAAATAGTGACTTCTTTATACTATACTATTAATATAATATAATATGCAAAGTTCTTTTGAACATCAAGAAAATTATTATATAATAAAAAAATGAATTAGTACTACTCCAGTCTAGGTTATCTCTCTAAGGTGGTTAGCAAGATGAACAATAATAGAACAGTGCCAGTCTCTAATTTTCAGCAATGGCTGGCTGAAAAAATTAAAGAAATAAAAAAGAGTAAACAGATACCAACCCTTTTACTGCATAGTTGTTGTGCTCCCTGTAGTAGCTATGTCTTAGATTATCTCTCTGCCTATTTTTCAATTACTGTTTTTTTCTATAATCCCAATATCCATCCCGAAGAGGAATATGAAAAAAGATTGAAGGAGCAAATAGAGCTTATTAACCAACTCCCAGTAAAAAATGCAGTAAATTTTATTAGCGGACCTTATGAACCAGAATTATTTTTTCAAAAGATAAAAGGTTTAGAACAGGAACCAGAGGGCAAAAGACGCTGTTTAAAATGTTTTGAGCTGCGGCTGGAGAAAACAGCTCAAAAGACAATTGAGTTAGGATATGACTATTTTACTACTACCCTAACCATTAGTCCTCACAAGAATGCTTTAGCCATCAATCAAATAGGTAGCTATATTGCCTCAATCTATCATCTTCATTATTTATATAGCGACTTTAAAAAGAAAGAGGGGTTTAAAAAATCTATTTCCCTAGCCTATCAATATCAACTATATCGACAAAATTATTGTGGGTGTATCTTTTCTCACTCCCCCTCCCCTCTCCCTTTGAAGGGAGAGGGTTAGGGTGAGGGTGTTACAGCGATTATGCATAGCATAATAATATATATATATATTTATATATTTATGCTAAGTGGAACGAATTTCCTGGCGCATAAATACCACATAAGAAATAGCAAAACAGATCAGTATCAAGGCAATTAGGCTTACCAATTGTGGCCAGACTACTAACAAACTTTGCCCGATACTCAACGGACTGGGAATAACCTCTAAATTTTTTAGAGCAGTTGTTATCCCAAAAAACCTGACCGAGGGATTCAAAATAGCAGTGGTGCATTCTTGAAATAGTATAAGAGGTGATACACGTAAAATCATATTCCTGATATTCTCATTCTTGGCCAGCACCTCCAGAGTGGCATCAGTCCCAATAGGAACCATCTGATCTGCAATAACATTGGCTACCATGAGAATAAAGAAGGAAAAGAATATCCAGGCCATAATGGATACCAAAGCAGAAGTTGCTGTTTGTCTGAAAATAATGGAAAACAGAATCCCCAAACTCATCCAGAATCCAATATAAACGATACTTAACAGGAAAAATATACCTACCCGAGCTAATTCAGTTATACTTGGTATAATTCCAAAGACCATCAATTCCAGACCAAAGATAATCATTATAATACTGATTAACATCACGGCAATAGTGGTTATTCCTGCTAAGAACTTACCATTAATCAGGGCATCTCGATAAATGGGCTGGGACAACACCAAACTCATAGTTCCACCAGAGCGTTCACTATTAATAGCATCAAAACCAAAGATAATCCCGATTAAAGGACCAAAAAAACTTACAAAGAAAAGAAAAGAAGGAAGAGTGCCACCAGAAAATGTAAACAGTTTCAAAAAAAGATACTCACCAGTAAATTGACTAACATCACTACTTGCTGATTGATGTAAGACATAAATAATGGTACCCGCAGTAAGAGCTACTATTAGAAAAATAATAATAAACTTCTTACTGCCTAAATAATCAGCCAGTTCCTTCCAATAAACAATACTTAACCCTGACATGTTTAAATATCCTCCTGAAAATATTTAGTATAGATCTTTTCCAGTGAGATCTCTTCAGTTCTCTTCTCTACTTTTAAGACTCCTTCCAACTTTTGAATATTCTTAATCAGTTCATCAGTATCCTGGGAATCAGCAATGCTTATCTCTAAACGATTACTCTTTTCTGGTAATATTTTTTTGCTAATCTCCTCTAATGAACCCATAGCCACCATCTTTCCCTTAGAGAAAATACCAATCTTACTACAAATTTTTTGTACCTGATAAAGTAAATGCGAGCAAACAAAAAAGGTAATATTTTCCTTTCGGTTTACCTCTGTGATTAACTCTAAAATTTCTTCCACACCCTGCGGGTCAATTCCAGTGGTTGGTTCATCCAATATGGCTAATTTCGGTTTTTTAACAAAGACTGTAGCTAATCCCAGTCTCTGTTTCATGCCTTTAGAAAATTTTCCTACTTCCATCTCGCTAACCTCTGCTAACCCTACCAGGGAAAGTACTTCATCAATCCTTTCGTTGGCTTCTTTTTCAGGAATATGATTTAAACGAGTTATATAGGTAAGATTTTCTAAGGCAGTCAAGTCTTCATAAAAACCTACATTTTCAGGAAGATAGCTGGTTATTCTTTTCACCGGTAATGGTTCTCTGGTTGAGTTATACCCGAATACCTTTACCTCTCCTGAGGTGGGTTCAGTTAAACCTAAAATCATCAAAATAGTGGTTGTCTTCCCAGCACCATTGGGACCAAGAAAACCAAAAATCTCTCCTTCCCCTATTTCTAAATTTAGATTGTTGACCACTGGGGTGCCATTATATATCTTGGTTAAATTTTTGGTCTCTAATACGGTCTGAGTCGATTTCATTTTTTATTCCCCTCATCTTCGTCTTAATTTCAAAAATATTCCCAATAAAATAGCCAGTACCACTACTATGATAAGTACTCCAATCCAGCCCCATTTAGTAGGAACTTGCACTGTGGTCCTGAATTCAACTTTTTTCTGATCCTGGGTCCCACTAACATTGACTGTTACCATATAATCACCAGGAACTGTATTATGGGGGACTTTTATGGTCATTGTTATTTTTTCTGGCTGCTGGGTCTCAACTAGAGAAGGTAATTCGGCTATTCGGTCTGGGTTAAATTTTACCTCCCAACCCTGAGGAGCACTGCTATAGAAGGCAATATTATCTATAGGCGCTGAACCTTCGTTCCAAATATAGAAAGTAAACTCTTTTTCTTCTCCAGATACCGTAGTTAATTTTAGATTGCCAGTTTCTGTCCCTACATTGAGAGTATAGGTGCCGGTAACTATGGCCTTTAAATCTAAGGATTTTTCTAATTCACCAGCCCTTGCTATAAGCTTAAGGTCATACTCAGCCTTTTCAGCCGTGAAGGGAGGGGTAACAGCTAATAAGATGGTTTCGGTACCAGCTTT
>JAGPKD010000083.1 GCA_018054125.1 Candidatus Oleihabitans oleiphilus
GGAAACTATCTTTATATTATATTCAATATGTTCCTTCGTTTCTCCTTTTAATAAAAATAATTACAATTTCTTTCTTAGCATGGTAAACATGATATCCTATTCGATAATTTCCCTTCCTTATTCTAAAAAATGAAATATTCCCTTTTTTTATCTTTTTAACTCCAGCAGGCAAGGGATTGCTTTTGAGTGTTTTTATATCTTCCATAATTCTCTGCAAATCTATATCAGGAATATCCTTAATGTCTTTTTTGATACTTTGCTTATAGAATAGTTTATACACTAATTCCTCTGCTTTTTAGGCTGTCATTCCATTCATCTTCACTAATTGTATTTTCTCCTTCTCTTACTTCAACTGTTAGAATATCTTCTTCATCTTCTTTTATCCTATCCAATTTCTCTTTTATAGCTTCTGTTACAAAATGATTAATTACTATTCCCTTTGTTTTACAATATTTTCTAAGATCTTTTACCACGTCTTCTGGTATTCTAGTCCCTAAAAGAATTTTATTCATATACCATCACCTCTGTTAACTAATGATATATTTTGCTAACATTAAAGTCAATATTTCAAACATCAAATTTATAATCTATTTAAGATATTTAAGGGGAATCCTTTTACTTAAAAACCACTAATTTATTTATCTCTATGTCTCTATGCTTTTTATTATTTAGTTGGTGGTTTCCGGTTAAAATAATTAATTTAACACAATCAAGTTTTTAAAACATAATCTTTGCCTTTGTCTGATAACTATTAACTGACAACTGAAAACTGTTAACTGAAAACTTCATGCTTTAAATTAAATACTAAAGATGAATAACTAACGACAGATACCAATTGATGATACTATTGCCAAAAAATAGGGCGATTATTGTTCCTAAGGCAATAAATGGTCCAAAAGGAATGGGATCACTTTCTCCTTTATTTTTAATTAATATGACAATACCAATTATGGCCCCCGTAAAAAAACTAAGAAACAGAGAAAGTAGGGTTAATTGCCAGCCTAAAAAAGCACCTACCATAGCAGCTAATTTGATATCTCCTCCCCCCATTGCTTCTTTTTTAAACAAAAAGCTGCCTAAAATGGCTACCAACAGCAATACTCCTCCTCCTGCTAAGATACCCAGTAAGGAATTAATGGGAGATAAATTTTTCAGGAAAAAGCTCATTAGAAAACCAAGAAGGAGAAAAGGAAGAGACAAGACATCAGGAATAATGTTTTCTTTTAAATCGATAAAGGTAATTATAATTAAAGCCGAACAAAAGAACATATAAACAAAAGTTACCAATTGTAATCCATAACGTAAAAATAACAACAGATAAATGATACCGGTTAAAAATTCTACCAGCGGGTATTGCCATGATATTTTTTCCTTACAATAACGACATTTACCCTTTAAGATGATAAAGCTAACCAGAGGGATATTGTCGTAAAATTTTATAGGCTGGTTACACTTAGGACAATGTGAACCAGGACGAATAAGCGATTCCTGGCGGGGAATTCGATAAATACAGACATTACTGAAGCTGCCAATAATAAGACCAAGTAGCAGAACAAAAATACCGGCAATTATCTCGTACATATATAAACAGCCCTAATCCTATACATAATTACAATACAATTATTTATCTAAAGTATTTATTTAAAGATATTTAATAGAAATCTGCCTTATAAATTCACTAAAATCATCTAATTCAGTCTGAATTATTTTATACTTCCTAAAACTTTTAAATCTGAAACGATCTCTTCTTTTTGTTGCCCACTATAATCTTTTAAAATAGTTAAAGATTTTTCAATCTCTCCTATTAGAGATATGATTTTTTCTGTATCTACTGTCACTTTTTATTTCCCTTATATATTCCTGAATTAATTTTTGATAATCCCAATATCTTTTCCATGAGGCGGTGACAAAATTTGTTCTTAAGTTATCATCAATATTTTTTATTAAAATCCCTTGTGTTACTATAAATGCAACAGGATCAGAAGCAGAATTTAATTTGATGATATCAACTGGAATTTTTATTTTTTCTTCTATCTGATTTGATAGTTCTATTTCATAGAAAATATTATTGGCTTCTTTTATACTTTCATCTAAGTAAACTCCTAAATCAATATCATTAAAATTTTCTTTTTCTTTAAAAGAACCAAATATATAGGCAAAAACAATCTCTTTTCGTGATTGAATAATTTCTTCTATTTTCTCTTTTATTTCTTTCTTGGTTATTAAATTTTTCATAACAAATCAATCCTTTATCTTGATCTTGAGGTATCAGAATTTTATTGAAATTCCTATACTGCAAAATATTCAAGGGGAATTCTTCCCCTTGACAACCCCTAATTAACCTTAAGGTAATATTCATCACCCTCACCCTCCCCTCTCCCTTCTAAGGGAGAGGGATATGGTGATGAGCATAACTGTATTCAGTTTCATTAGACCATAGATATAACATAAAATTTGGTATACGTTATACGTAATACGATATACCATTTTGTCATTGCGAGGAGCGAAGCGAGGAAGCAATCTCATCCACTTATACCCGCATCTTTTATCTGAAAACAGTTAACTTACAAACTGATAACTATTTATCACCCTCACCTTACCTCTCCCTTCTAAGGGAAAGGATTAGAGAGATGGTGTAAAAATATATTGTTCCTTATCTAGAAAGAGTATTTTATAGTATCAGAATTTTATTGAAAATCCTATACCTCAGGTATATCTGCCTTGATTATAGTAAATAGGTATTTAGAAGTCAAAAAATTGTCCTACCGAGAATTATCAAATTAAAATGGTAATATTTCTCCTACCCATGAGTTAATTAATTTAATTATGTTAATTAATTTAATGATTGACAGTATTTAATTCACCCAATTTTAACCTAACTAATAGCGTTAAATTAATATAATTAATAGAATTAATAAAACTAATAGATAATATTCATTATTAAGGTGGGCATAATTATGAGGATTATTATAATTCTTAAGGTTTGAAGAATGCTTACTTTTACTGGGTCAGCATTCATATCTATAGCAACCAACGTCATTAAGGTAACTCCCCCGGCGGCAGTTGCCAACAGAGCAGTAGCCAGGTCCAATTTCAAAATTCTATAAAACCAAAATCCGATAAATATGCCATTTAAGACCACAAAGGCTGAAAATAATAAAACAGGAAGCAATAAAGATTTGAGATAAGCAACCATCTCTGGCGAAAAGGTAGTACCAAGAGAGCCACCAATCATAATCTGGGTAACCAAAATTAACCATTTAGGAATATCTTGTAAAGGTGCCCCCAAAATACGTAAAGTCCCCACTACTACTATAGAGCCTAACATACAACCCACCGGAACCCCCAGATATTTAGCAGTAAATCCACCGATACTTCCTAATAATAATGATAATAAAATTCCAAATACATTTACTCTTTCTGTTTTTTCATTATTACCATTACCCGAATTATTCGAGTCATTAATATCTTTATTAGCATTATTGTTAGTATTATTGTTAGCATTCTTGGTAATATTATTAGTATTATTAGTAAGTTCATTATCAGCTTTTATCTGGCAATTGACTTCTGTTTTATCCCAGTTTTTATAATGGGACACAATAAAAGGAACACTTAAATTTATAGAAATTACCCGAAAAAATTGGAGTAAGGTTACAATCGGCACACTAAGATTTAAAGACAAGGCAATCAGACCCATTTCAGATAAACCGGCTGGCACTGAGCCATAAAGGGCACTCCCCAGGTCCATTCCGGTCATCTTGGCTAAGAGGAATCCCACCACAAGACTAATAAATATCATCCAGGCTGATGACAATAAGCCAGGAATTAAGAGAGACTTAATGGTAGGTATTTGTTCTTTGTTAAGTCTAGACCCAATCATTGCCCCGATAACCACTTGAAAAAAACTGGTTAAAAAAGGAGGCACGGTCACCCATTCAAAACCCTGGCTGCTAATAATGGCTAACATTAATAAAGAACCAGTAGTAGCTCCTCCGGGAATATGGAGGAAACAAAAGATTCGATAACCCAGATATCCAAAAATAAAAATTAAGAAAAGATTCAATATCATAGACATAGAATTAAATTAAATGTACCTTTTTAAGATGACCTTTGAATAATTATATTGAGGCGTAAGGAGGAGCCGTTTCTACCAATACCATCCAGTCTAAAGGTATTGACGCCATCAAAAGTTACCACCACATCTCCTGGGCGGTCCCAACCGTTTTTAGTTTGCTGTTCTAAAGTTACGGGGTTCTGGATATTTAAACGTTTGATTAATTCATCAATATCATTCCAGATATGAACAGGGTGTCGGCTAATTAGCTCTGAGCGTATCTCTGCTTCCACTGATTGCACATTGGAGGTGACAATTCTATTTACATTCTGCTCCAGGATATGTTGATAAACTTTGGGGCCATAAATAATTATTACTCCAATAATCAATATCAATATTAGCAAAGAAAGAATGGTAATACCCCTTTGATTGTTTATTTTCATTCCTCACTCCTTAAAAACTATTGAATTTTTTGAAATTCCAATACTATTAAATATTATCATTACCATTGGGAAAAAACAATTACCAATAATTGTTTTATTAGCCAGACCCATTCCTAAATATTCTCATTAAAATACAACTTTCACCTCTAAAGGAAGCGAAGCGACGAAGCAGTGACAAAAAGAGGGTCCTCCTCGGCGTGACAGGAGAGTAGTCATTGCGAGGGAAGCACTCAATATTATTTGAGTGCTCCCCGTGGCAATCTCATCCACTTATTGCCCGCATCTTTGATCTTAAAACTATTAACTGAAAACTAAGAACTTATAACTATAAACTAAAAACTACTCAGAAGGTGGGTGGGTCAGTTAGAACTGTCCCCTGTTCTATTTGTTATGACCCTGTTCCATAATAAATGTTCAGTAATTCCTGTTCGATGTCTGCCATAATTGGACTATCATCAGGTGCTTCTATTAATGCCTTTAAAAAATAATTATAGGCTTGCTCGCTTTCACCCATTCGCTGCCAGGCCATGCCTATAAAATATAAAAAAATATGTTTTTCCTCAAAATTGTTATTAAGTTTTATTGCCCTCTCCCACTGCTCAATCGCCTTTTGATATTCCTCCTGTTGGATATACATTGAAGCTAAGCTATGGTAGGCGTTAATAAAATTCGGATAGCAATATATAGCTTTTTGGAAATATTCTTCTGCTTTTGATAAATTATTCTCATTTAAATAACACAAGCCAATATTTCTAAATAAATTTTTTTCTCGGTATAGGCCCTCAGTCTTTTTTAATATAAGCAGTGCCTGCTGATAATCATTGGTATTGACATACATAGTCCCTAAGTGTAACAAAATTCTGCCATTATAAGGGTCCATCCAGGAAGCCTTTTCAAATTGTTCAATAGATTCATAAAAGTCTCTTTCAATTACAAAGGCCTTTTGTCCTTTAAAGGAATATACTTCAGCAAGATAGGGCAAAATAATATAAAGGTAACTAAAAATGATAAAAATAATAGATATCCCGACTATACCTACTGTTGCCAACGGTTTTCTCAAAGGAATTTTTAAGGAAATCTTTTTGTTGTTTAATTGCTTTCCATCTCGTAATAAAATAGAGACTGCCAGACCAAATATCATAAAAAAAGAGGCTCCCAAAAACGGTACATGATAAGGAAAAGTAAACAAGCAATGAAGCAGATAAATATTGATTCCCAGGAAAAGACCTGAATAGATTATTTTATATTTTCTAATATCGCTACTATCACTACTATCAGTAGGATCAGTAGATTCTGTGGTGATAAATTGCCATGATTTTTTATAAAAATATAGCAAAATAAATAAAAATAAGACCAGTCCTATAACTCCTATTTCGCTTCCCATCTGAGCATATTCATTATGGGCCTCTTCTACATTTTGCTCACTGAGATATTTTATCATGCCTGGTTTTTCCTGTAGATAATCTCC
>JAGPKD010000084.1 GCA_018054125.1 Candidatus Oleihabitans oleiphilus
GGGTAATAGAATCTGTCAACATTTTTTATTATAGATTCTTTTTTTGACTTAAATTTAAAAATTATGAGGATTATACTTAGCTTAAAATCTATTTATAGTATCAAATTTTTTGGGGGTTCCAATAAATATTATAAAATATTATGGGGATTAAAATATTACAAGTGCATAATCTGTTTTGAGTTTATCTCTCAATAATCCTCTTTAGAAAAATTTTAATGCAGGGAACAGGATTCTCTAAAAACAGTGCGTATCTAAATATCCTATACTTCTTCCACCTGCCTTTACAGGTGAGTAGTTATCACTGAATTAAAAATGGCTTAATAATACCACCACCTAAAACAACATCCTGGTCATAAAAAACTGCAGATTGACCAGGAGTTATTGCTCTTTGAGGTTTATCAAATATCACCTTCAGCTCCTTTTCCCCATTGGGATATACCATAGCCCAGACTGCAGGAGTGTTATACCTAATCTGCACTAATAATTTAGTGGGTCTTAAAATGGGGTTTGAATAAATATAATTAACTTCTGTTACCTCAAATTCCTGTCGATATAATTCCATTTCATCTCCAATTACTACTGTATTATCCTGGGGATTAATCTTAAGAATATATTTTCTGGAATTTAAAGACAAACCAATTTTTCTCCTTTGACCAATGGTATAATAAGCTATCCCTTTATGCTTTCCTAAGATATTACCTTTAGAATCAAGAAAATATCCTGCCTGATTTTTTATTTTCCCAACATAGGCAATTAGATGGCGATAATCATTTCCCGGAATAAAGCATATTTCCTGACTTTCCTTGAGGATATAGTCTGTTAAGCCTATCTCCTGGGCTATTTTTTCCGTATCTTTTTTACTGAGATTACCAAGTGGAAATATACATTGAGCAAGAATAGATTCACTTAGTCTATAAAGAAAATAGGATTGTTCTTTTTTTCTATCCCCTCCTCTTTTTAAAAGATATTTATTCTGTTTTCTATCTAATTCCACCTTGGCATAATGACCGGTAGCAATTGATTCAATTTTATTTTTTAAAGCATACTCAAGAAGTAGTTTAAATTTTACTTTTTCATTACAGTAAACACAAGGATTGGGAGTTAATCCTTTTTGATATTGTTCAACAAAGTCTAAAATTATAATTTTTCGAAAATCTTCTCGATAATCGACTTTATATAGTGGTATATTTAACTTTTGAGCTATTATTTGTACTCTTTCTTCATTGTTAAAGTAATCATGTTGATTTGAATTTAGCGACTTTGGGTATTGTTCCTTATCAATTAAATGAAAATAAATCCCGGCTACTTCAAATCCCTTCTCTTTTAACAAAAAGGCAGCAATACTACTATCAACTCCACCACTTAATGCTACTAAAACACTATTAGCTTTTTCCATATATCAATCCTGAATTCAAATAAGATAAAGATCTATGAGTTGCTGAGACAACGAGGATACCTGTTTTAGCTGTTTAACTATCCTATTTTGCCTACAGATATTGATATCGACCAAATCTGTATCTTGCTCTTTATCACAATACCTGGCAGTAATTTTACCAGCAACATCTAATATTTTTTCTAACTCATCTCCTTTAAGCTCTGAGTCAACATAAAAACGCAACAAAGAAATAGGCCCTTTGTGCTTTTCTGAACTTAACAGATAATCCTGGGAGCGAGCGAGGGTGAGTATCATTCTATTTTCTCTTTCATTCCTGCCCACTATTAATTTTGCATATTTTTGAAGATTAAAATGTCGACCTACTTTTAATAGCTCTATATCATTCTCCACTAATTTTCCCTTATCTAATAAATCTCTCATTCTCCTGGCAAAACCAGGCTCGGTCAATTTACAACCTCCCGCTGGAGTAGGATAGTCTTTAATTCCCCATTGAGTTGCTATGGCTATCTGTCGTTTTCTGGAACGTCCCTCAATATCCATCATTTTTGAACGGTCAACTATATTCTGTTTTTCCACTTCAGTCTCCGGTAATAACAAAGCAGATAGAGGTCTTACAATATATTTTCCATATCCGGATTCCTCACTAATCATTAATAGGCTCTTTTTATTCTGAGTCATAGGTCTCTGCCCCAGTACCTCTCCGCTAATTATAAAAGAGGCTTTTTCTCGAGCCATTAACTCACCTGCCTTTTGAAACATCAAAATACGACAATCGATACAGGGATTGATATTTTTCCCAAATCCATGTTTAGGATTAAATAAGATTTTCAAAAAATCATTACTGATATTTTCAATGAGAATAGGTATGTTTAAATATTTTTTTCCATACAAGTCTGGTTCATCTTTGGTAAATGGTGTTTTAAAGTATACTCCTATTACCTCAATATCTTGATCCAATATTATTTTAATTGCCAGTATGCTATCTAATCCGCCGGAATAGAGTGCAATGGCTTTCCTTTTATTTACTTCCATAATAAATTACTTTCTTATAATAACTCAGTAAGCACTATTTACTATCTTAATATTATAAAGAATTCTTCCCCTTGAAAACCCCCAAATTAAAAGCAAAATATATTGTTACTTATTTAATAAATAATAATTATAACAATTATACTCTTTCTTACTTCAGGTAGGATAAAACCAACAAGGGTTAATTAATGGGAGAAAATTAATAAAGGAAGAGGTTAATATTCCTCTTCCTTTATTAATAAATATTAATAAATAAATTATTCGCAGCTAATAGCCTCAACAGGACAATCTTCAGCTGCTTGCTGGCAGGATTCTTCTGCATCTTTAGGAACAACATCAACCTTAACAGTTGCTACATCATCCTGTAATTCAAAAACCTCGGGACAGGTGCTTTCGCAAAGCCCACATCCAGTACAAAGATCCTGATCAACGGTTGCCTTCAAACTATTTCACCTCCTATATTGGATAGTTCTTTCTCCTTTTTTTCTACAGCAAATTAGCTTAATTAAAACCTTTTAAGATATTCAAGGGGAATCCTTCCCCTTGAGAACCCCTGAAATAACTTAAGACTAGCAACTGTATTTCAACGATATACGTTATACGATATACTCTTTTTGTCATTGCGAGGAGCAAAGCGACGAAGCAATCTCATCCACTTATACCCGCATCTTTAGTCTGAAAACAGTTAACTGCAAACTGATAACTATTTATCACCCTCACCTTACCTCTCCCTTCTAAGGGAGAGGATTAGAGAGATGGTGTAAAAATATATTGTTTCTTTCTTATCTAAAAAGAGTATTTTATAGCATCGAATTTCTTTGAAATTCCGATACTATAAGATAACCTAAATAATTAAAAAATTCAAGTCTTATTTTCTGATCTATTTGTTAATTTTTAGCCATAAGTTATATTTTTATCTCTAAAAAATCCTCAGCCAAAATAACTTCAGGGTGTTGTTCCAGGGTGGCTTTTTTTAATTCTAAAAAATTTTCAGTATTTTCTTTTAAATCATGATATCTGGGACTAAGGTGAGTTATGGCCAATTTCTTTACCCTCGCCAATCGTGCTACTTTGATCGCCTCTTCAATTGTAGAATGATAGCTCTGCCTTGCTTCCTGTTTTCTTTTAGAACAGAATGTTCCTTCATGAATAAGTAAATCAGCTTCTTGGGCAAGGATAACAGCATTGTTAGAAAAGGTGGTGTCTCCACAGTAACATAATTTTTTTATACTTATTGACTCTTTGATAAAATCAGCAGACTTTAATACCGTTCCATTATCAAGATTAACTATTCCATTCTCTTTAAATTTTTTATAAATGGGTCCTGGTGGTATACCCAGTTTTACTAACTTTTCCACCAGTATATTTCTTTTTATATTTTTCTCTATAATTGCATATCCAAAACTATCCAGATAATGATTAAGTAAGGCACAGTAAACGGAGATATTTCCATTCTCCCATAGCAAGTTATTAGAAAGATAATTTTCTTTTTCGATAGCATAAATATGGTAAAAATAAGGAATATGAGTATAGGAATAGTCAAAATTATTTTTTAGATAATTTTCCAAACCAATTGGTCCAAAAATATTAATGCTTTTTTTAATTCCCAGAAGACCTCTAGTAGCCAATAAACCAGGAAGCCCAAAGATATGATCCCCATGTAAGTGACTTATAAAAATGTTGGTTAATTTTGACAATTTTAAGCCAGCATTATGAATCTGTTGTTGGGTTCCTTCGCCACAATCAAATAACCAGAATTCACCAGTAGTCTTAAAAATAAGAGCACATGAGGGAACATTTCTTTTTTTGGTAGGCATGCCGGCGCTGGTTCCTAAAAAGACAACTTTTTCCATGACTACTATATTTTTCCCTTCCCAATTTTACCGGCTTTTCATTTTTGACAGAAAGTACAGAGATAAGTACTTCTATTTTCAATTCTGATTATGGTTAAAGGTCTCCCACAAAGTGGGCAATTACCTTTCTTTTTACCATAAACCATAATTGCTTCGGCATAATTGCCACTTTTACCATCTAAATCACGATAAAACTCATCAGCCATTGTCGTTCCTCTGGCCAATACCGCTTTCGCTAAGGTGTCCTTGATTGAGCAATATAATTTTTTAATTTCATGAGTAGTTAAAGAATTGCTTCTGCGTAAAGGATGAATTCCTGCCCGGAAGAGTATTTCATTGGCGTAGATATTCCCTATACCAGCAATATGCTTCTGATTCATTATTAAAGATTTAATATTACTTTTTTTGTTTTCAATAATTCTGGTGAACTTATCAATAGTAAAGTCTTCTTCTAATGGTTCTAATCCTAAAGATTCGACTTCTGTTAATTTATCATCTTTTTTAAGTAACCATATTTTACCAAATTGCCTTACATCATTATAAATCATCTTAGTATTATCTTCAAAAAAGAAAAAAACATGAAAGTGTTTTTTGTTAATATCTATTATTGATATAGGTAACTCATTTGTCTCATATAAGAGACAACCACTCATTCCCAGGTGAAAAACCAGACATTCCCCACTGCTTAAAAAACATAAAATATATTTTCCTCTCCTGCTTACTTTTGTTATATAAGTGCCCTTTAATCTCCTGCTGAATTCATCTATAGTAGGTTTTTTTATAAGCCTGGGCAAGTTAACTTTTATTTTGTTAATCCTCTTATTGATTACTTTTTTTTCTAGATCCCTTCTTATGGTTTCTACCTCGGGCAGTTCTGGCATTAATTACCTCATAAGAATAATTTTAGAATAATTTTATCTTATCAAAAATATCTGATAAGTTATGAATTACAGAATCGGGGTATTTATTCTGAAAGCCTGAATGATAACGATCGATTAATATAGCATTCCACCCTGCTTCCCGAGCTGCGAAATAATCCAGTTCTTCATGGTCACCAATATGTAGAATCATCTGAGGCATAACCTCTAATCTCTGGCTTATTTTATCATAGACCTTTTTCCCTTTTAATTGCTTGTAATCTGTTAGAGCAGAAAAGGTGTTTTGAAAATATTCTTTAATTTTTTTTATCTTTATTTCCATAAACTCACGAGGCATAGTTGAGGTGCAAACCAACTGATAATTAGAAGATAATTGTTCTAAAACATAAGGAACTTCTGAAAATATTTTTATTTTATGCTCATATTGCTCTAATAATTTTTGGTAATCAACATCAATTTGAAAATAATTGAGCCAATAATTAAGGTCATACCATCGAAAATCTTTTTCTCCAAGTCGGTCATATTCATGCTGGACTCTTTTTAAGGCGGTATCAAAATCAATATTCTCTTTTTCAGCAACCATCTCTGGTAATACCTGTAGCCAGATTAGGTCATTGTAATCAGGATCCACTAAGGTTCCATCAACATCAAATGATATAATCCTGAGTCCCATCATTCCCCTCCAATAAAAAATTCCCGGCAGTGTCCTACTCTCCCACAGGATAAACCTGCAGTACCATCGGCGCTGGAGGGCTTAACTACTGTGTTCGGGATGGGAACAGGTGGTTCCCCTCCGCTATGACCA
>JAGPKD010000085.1 GCA_018054125.1 Candidatus Oleihabitans oleiphilus
GTATTAAATGGTGCCCGAACTTATCTGGAATTACAGGAACGAACCAAGATAGGTACAGTATGCGGACAATGTAAGGAGGAAACTTTAGACCTTCTGGCTAAGTATAAAAAAGAGCACTTTGGTGAATAAAAATAGGGAAGGAAATAGGAGGTAATTAAAATGGCAATCGACCCGGTATGTAAGATGAAAGTTGATGAAAAAGAAGCAGAATACAAGAGTCAGTATAAAGAGGAAACTTATTATTTTTGCGCAGCAAGTTGTAAGGAGAAATTTGATAAAAACCCGGAAGAATACCTAAAAAACCAGAAAAATGCAAAATGATTCCCTTGTTACAACTCATATAACTCACAACATCAAAGAAAGATTTAATACGCTTATGGAAAAGAAGAAAACAGCTGATCAGAGCGTGGAAGCCGGTCGGGAGTACGTGAATGCTTATGTTACTTTTATCCATTATGTCGAAAATTTGTTACAAAAAGTTTCTGGTCATGGTCACCATCATTAGGAAACTTTAATGATGGTTATATAACAGTTATATAACAGTGGTAGAAAGTATGAGGCTAGCACTCAATACAGGGGTGTGACAGAGATTGTAAGTTGTTATAATTGGAGATTATAATTATGAAAGAACATGAACAAAAACATAGTCAACATAATAATAGTAAACATCATGATCATCGAAAACATCATGAGCATATGATTGAAGATTTCCAGAGGCGATTCTGGTTTTCTCTTATATTAACTTTACCTATCCTGATTTTATCTCCTCTCATACAGGATATTTTGGGTTATAGATTAATTTTTCGTTTTGATAATTATTTATTATTTGGCCTTTCTTCCTTAGTATATTTTTACGGTGGCTGGCCTTTTTTGACTGGGTTAATTGATGAACTGAAAAAGAAACAGCCGGGTATGATGACCCTTATTGGAGTAGCAATTACAGTTGCCTATGGTTACAGTGCAGCTATTACCTTCGGTCTGGAAGGAAAACCGTTTTACTGGGAATTGGCTACTTTAATTGATATTATGCTTTTGGGTCATTGGATTGAAATGAAATCAGTTGTAGGTGCCTCTAGCGCGCTTCAGAAATTGGTCCAGTTAATGCCTTCAGAAGCACATCTGATTGGAGATGACGGTGAGACAAAGGATGTTGCTGTTAGCGAGATAAAGAAAGGATCTCTGGTCTTGGTCAAACCGGGAGAAAGGATACCGGCTGACGGAATTATCATTGAAGGAGAAACTTATATCGATGAATCAATGGTAACCGGTGAATCAAAACCGGTAGAAAAGAAAATTGACAGTAAGGTCATTAGCGGAACACTCAATGGAAATGGCTCACTGAAAATTAAGGCAGAGCAGGTTGGTGAGGAAGCCTATTTAAATAGAATTATAAAAATGGTTAGAGAAGCACAAAGTGAGAAATCTAAAACTCAGCACCTGGCTGACCAGGTTGCTTCTTGGTTAACCCTAATTTCGCTTTCAGTAGGTTTTATAACTCTTATTTCCTGGCTAACTTTGGGTCGGCCATTTGTTTTTGCTCTAGAACGGATGGTAAGTGTTATGGTCATTACCTGTCCTCATGCCCTTGGTCTGGCAATTCCTTTAGTGGTAGCAATTTCAACTTCTGTTTCTGCTCAGCGAGGTCTTCTGATTCGTAATCGAACAGCTTTCGAAAATTCTCGCAAAATTACTCTGCTTGTTTTCGATAAAACGGGAACATTAACTAAAGGGAAGTTTGAAGTAGTTAGATTTGGAAGTTTGAATAATAACTATAAAGCAAGTGAAATATTAAGTTTGGCAGGTTCTCTTGAAGCTAAATTCGAACATCCTTTAGCAGCAAGTATTATGCAAAAAATAAAGGAGGAAGCAATCAAAATTTCGGAAGTAAAGAATTTTAAAACCATTACTGGTAAAGGAATCGAAGGTGAGGTTGATAATAAAAAAGTGAAAGTTGTCAGCCCTGGTTTTATAAAAGAAAAAGGATTTAAAATTCCCGATGATATTTACAAAAGCGAGCAGGAAACCATTGTATTTGTTCTGATAGAAGATCAGCTGGCTGGTTTTATAGCTATGGGTGATGAAATAAGAGAAGAATCTTATGACGCGATAAAAATCCTAAAAAAACAAAACCTCAAACTGTTTATGATGACTGGAGATAACGAAAAAGTTGCCAGAATAGTAAGTGATGAACTGAATTTAGATGGTTATTATGCCGAGGTTTTACCTGATCAGAAATTAAAGAAAATAAAGGATTTCCAGAGTAAAGGAGAATTTGTGGCTATGACTGGTGATGGAATTAATGATGCCCCAGCTCTGGCAAAGGCAGATGTAGGTATTGCAGTCGGTTCTGGTACTGACGTAGCTGCAGAAACGGCTGATATTATTTTGGTAAATAGCAATCCAATGGATATCGCTAAGCTTATTGTTTACGGTAAGGAAACATATAAAAAGATGATACAGAATCTAATCTGGGCGACTGGATATAATATAATTGCCATACCTCTGGCGGCTGGTGTATTGTATAATTTAGGAGTTATAATCAGTCCCGCATTAGGAGCGGTCTTTATGAGTATCAGTACTGTTATTGTTGCTCTCAACGCACAGTTATTAAGAAAAAAAATAAGCTGAAATTACCTATATTTATAAAAAGGAAAATTCATTATGCTACAAATAAATCAAGGTTATTTAAGGATATTACTACTTTTAGTTATAATGATTTTTGGGATTTTGTTCACAAATGCCTGTATTAAAACTGGAAAGAATACTGTAATTCCTGAAAGACAAAACCAGATAATTAAGAATATCTCTCCAGAAGAAGCATATAAGTTAATATTAGAGAATAAAGACAATCCAGATTTTGTAATTATTGATGTGCGCACTCCTGAGGAATTTTCAGATGAGCATCTGGAAAAAGTTATTAATTTGAATTATTATTCAGATACTTTTTAAAAGGACCTTCATAAATTAGATAAAAACAAGACCTATCTTATTTATTGCAGAACAGGAGGTCGCAGTGGAAATACCTTAAATATTATGCAAGAACTTGATTTTAGGGTTGTCTATAATATATTGGGTGGAATTACTAAGTGGAAATCAGCCGGATTACCGACTACAGGTCGCTATTAATAAGAACAAATATCAAAGAGATTAATAAATATAAAAGATAGATATTAATTCTGAGATTTTCAAAAGGAGGTGGTTATTTGCAAACTTTAATAAAAGCCTTCATTAGTGTAATTATTATTCTTATAGCTACTGAAATAGGTAAAAGAATTCCCTCTGCTGCTGGATTGATAGGTGTTATGCCGCTTACCGGGGCACTGGTATTAGTTTGGATATATCTGGAAAATGGTGGTAACCCGAAAATTATGCAAGATTTTACTAAAGGCGCTCTTTGGGGAATTTTACCCAGTATTCTTTTCTTTATGGTAGCATTTTATTGTTTTAAAAGAAACCTTACTCTTCCTGTTGTTCTTATTTGCAGCTTTATTTCTTGGTTTGTCGGGGCAATTATTCATCAATGGCTTCTTAGATAATAAAATATTTTTTAACTTTTTATTTTTTTCTTTCCTTATTTTCTCTAAATTGTTCTTTTTTGTAATATAATTATTTCAGAATTAATTTTTTTTGGAAGCAAAAGATACCTGATTTTTTAACTTTATATATCCAGCAATGGGAGGAAACAAAAAATAAAACTATCCAGTTTTAAAAATCAGTATTTATTACTCTTTCTATATATGTTGTCATTAATGTTGCTTGGCTTTTATGCTACAGGGATTGCCGCACAGGAACGTAGTTTTCAAATTACGGATTACCAGGCGCAAGTGTATATTCTGGAAAACGGAGATGTCCGAGTCAGCGAAATATTTACTTATGATTTTGAGGGGAACTTCAATGGGATTATCCGAAGTATTGTCACCAAAGGCTCTGATGGGCTAGTTTATTTCCAGGCCTCCGAATATTCTCCCCAGAAAAAGACCTTAGCAATATCCCAAACCAAAGAAGGCGAAACGATTAACTTCCGGATTTATGATCAATCCAGCAAGGAAAGAAAATCGTTCTTGCTGGAATATCAGCTCCAGAATGTAATTACTAAATATAATGATATAGCTGAATTTTATTGGAAATTTTTTGACCATACCAATACCTCACCTATTGACCGAGTGCAAATTGAGGTTATCTTTCCTAATCGAACTGTGTCCGCTGATGATTTGAGAGTTTTCGGTCACGGGCCCGCACAAGGACAGGTAACTATTGGAGACCAGGGTATTGTTTTATACGAAGTTGATGGTCTTTCGGCAGGTGAAATGGTGGAGGCGAGGGTGCTCTTCCCTCCTTCCTTTGTTCCTGCTGCTGGTAAAGTTATTGCTCAGGATCAGTTTGAACAAATTATGCAGGAGGAATTAGCATGGGCAGAAAGGTCTAAGCGGGAAAATATTTATCTTCTTTTCGGTTTCTTACTCATTCCAGTTGTTATTATATTGAATATTATTATGGCTATCAGACTTTATTTTAAATATGACCGAGAACTTAAACCAGAGATGCAACTCGATTATTACCGGGAGCTACCACAGGATATTACCCCGGCAGTGGTAAGCCAATTGATGAGTGTATCGGGAGCAACTACCAAAGATATTATGGCCACCCTCATGGACCTGGTACGCAAGGGATACTTAAAAATGGAAGAGATACCAATAGGAAGAAAAAAAGATTATCGATTTAGCCTGCTAAATAAAGACACCAGTTCCCTGAAGGAGCACGAAGTAGGTTTAATGCAGTGGTTGATTCAGCTCATTGGCAATGGAGAATCGGTCACTTTGAAAGAAATAGAAAGATATTCCAAATCATCTATGACTCAGACCTCTTTTTTCAATCATTATAAACACTGGCTACACAGTGTAAAGAAAGAATTTAAGAAGTTAAATTATTTTAACGAATCAAAACCTGCTCTTAAAATTGCCCTGAAGACAGTTTTTTGGGAGATTATTATGGTAATAATAATGATGGTTATCTCATTTTTATTTCAGATACCCTGGTATACCTTAATCCCTTTATTATTTGCCGTGGTTATTACCGGAGTAGGGTTGATTGGATATGGAGCAATAATCAGAAAGAAGACCCAGGTCGGTGTTAATGAATACCACAAATGGTCGGCTTTTAAGCGATTTTTATTACATTTCAGTAATATGAAAGATTATGACCTACCATCAATTGTGGTCTGGGAGCATTATCTGGTCTATGCTATATCTCTGGGGATTGCTGATAAGGTTATTGTGAAGTTACAGCCGGTTTTGGCTGCACAAAATATCAATATTAATATGAATAATTCTGCCATCCTCTATCACATGACCAACCGAAATGGTCAATTAAATGCAGCGACTTTTCATTCCTTTGATAGAGTCTTCCATAACGCCTTTGTCAAGGTGAGTCCCTCCACTGGTTCTGGTGGTGGATTCTCCTCTGGCGGCGGAAGAGGCGGTGGAGGTGGCGGAGGAGGTGGAGCCGGTGCCTTCTGATGGTAAAGTGTTAAGGAAAAATTTTAAAATAATTTATTCAGATAAAATAGTTCTGCATTATAAAATTACAGAATAGAATATAGAATATAAATATAAATGATATATAAAAGAAAAGGAGCAATTATATGAATTTTATTCTGATTTTTTTAATTCTCATTGCCCTGTGGGCTGTAGTGACTTACAATAGTTTTATTACCTTAAGGGGAAGGGTTGATAATGCCTGGGCTCAGATTGATGTTCAATTAAAGAGAAGATTTGACCTGATACCTAATCTGGTAAATACAGTAAAGGGTTATGCTCAACATGAAAAAGAAACCCTGGAAAAGGTAACTGAATCTCGTACCAAATACCTGGCGGCTAAAACACCCGATGAAAAATTACAGGCCAACTCAGAGTTAGCTGGAGCCTTAGGACGACTGTTTGCTGTAG
>JAGPKD010000086.1 GCA_018054125.1 Candidatus Oleihabitans oleiphilus
TGTAGTGGATAGCAACTACTCTGAGAAAGAGGCCTTAGTAAAACTACCCTATGAACTGTTACCACTACCCAAAAAGGGTGAGCTGGTCTCAGGCTTAGACCGAGAAGGTAACCGAGTAGCTCAGGTAAAGGTGAGCAGGGTGCAGAGTACCAAAAACAAGACTTCTATCATAAGTATCCTGGTGCCCAAAGAGTTGGCTCTTCAGATCCGTAATATCAAGGTGAAGGAGCAGGAAAATGGATGATGATACCATTATCTGTCGTTGTGAGGATGTGACCTGGGGAGAGATAAGGGAACAATTAGACAAGGGCTATACCACCTTAGATGAGATAAAACGTCTTACCCGGGCTGGTATGGGTCCCTGCCAGGGGAAGTCCTGCCAGAGGATTCTCTTACTGGCTATTGCTTCCTATCTCCATAAGAAAGTAGAGGAGATACCCCTTTCTACCTTTCGTCCTCCTACCAAACCGGTTCCCTTAAGGGTAATAGCAGGAGGGAATGATGATTGAAAAGGCAGATATAGTCATTGTAGGTGGGGGTGTACAAGGATGTAGTATTGCTTATAATCTTGCTAAAAAAGGGCAGAAGAATATTGTTATCTTAGAAAAGAATACAGTGGCTAGTGGTTCCTCTGGAAGATGTGGGGCGGGGTTTCGGCAGCAATTTGGAACAGAAATGAATTGTATTTTAGCCCAAGAAAGTGTTCATATTTTTGAACAACTTAGTGACGAATTAGATTATGATATAGAGCTAAATCAAAAGGGTTACCTTATTTTGGCTTATACTGAAAAAGAGGTAGTCCAATTTCAAAAAAATGTTCAGTTACAGCAAAAATTGGGAATCCCTTCTCGACTGATAACACCAGAAGAAGCGAAGGAGATAGTACCCTCTTTAAATATCAGTGGTGCTCTGGCGGCAACCTATTGCCCTACTGATGGCAATGTAAATCCGCTGTTGACCACCTTTGCTTATGCTGAAGCTGCTCATAGGCTGGGTGTAAAAATAGCTCTTTTTACGGAAGTGCAAGGAATAGAAACAAAAAACCAGAGGATTACTGCTGTTCTAACCAATCAAGGTCGGATAAGGACTGATACAATAGTTAATGCCGCAGGAGGATATGCCAGAGAATTGGGAGAAATGGCAGGAGTAGAGATACCAGTTTATGCTCAAAGACATCAGATTATGGTTACTGAGCCAATAGAACCGCTATGGGAACCAATGTTAATGTCTTTTTCTCGTAATTTTTATTTTCAGCAAGTTCCCCATGGTAGTATTATTGGTGGTTATGGTGATCCTGAAAATGAAATCAGAGGACATAACCTGGGGACCAGCTGGCAATTTGCTGTTACTATGGCTAAGAAAATGATCAGTTTAATGCCTGTTTTAAGTGAGGTTCGGGTTGTTCGACAATGGTCAGGTTCTTACACTATGAGCCCTGATTCACAACCAATCTTAGGAGAACATCCCCAGTTGAATGGTTATTATATGGCAGTGGGTTTCAGTGGTCATGGGTTTATGCTTGCTCCTATCACTGGAAAAATTATGGCAGAATATATCTTGGAGGGTAGAACCTCCCTTCCTATTGAAAAGTTAAATATTAATAGATTTGAACGAGGAGAATTAATTTTAGAGCCATCAGTGGTATAATTAGGTAGTTAATTTAGCCGGGAATTTTTTACCCAATTTAGAGACTTTATCTTAAAAAAACTTAATATAAAAAAGGGGGTGATATAGTATTATATAGAGATAAGAGAGAAATAATTTTAGGAATAAATAATATTATAAGGAGGAGAATATGAATAGAATTAAGTATACTTTAACTGTGTTGTTGATTTTAACTTTGTGTATATCAACTAATGTTTTGGCTCAGAAAGAACCCGTAGTAATTGGTTTACAAGGCCCTTTAACTGGTGCGGCGGCAGTTGAAGGTGAAATGGCTAAACAATGTGTGGAAACAGCAGTTCGTATGGTCAATGAAAAAGGTGGTATACTGGATGGGCGAATGATTAAGATCGAATTGGTTGATGATGCCTGTCAACCAAAAGCTGGAGCGCTAGCAGCTATGAAATTGGTTTCTATGAGAGAGGTAGTTGCTGCTATTGCTACCTATGGTTCTTCAGTGCAACAGCCTGCTTCAGATATTTATGAAAAATTCAAAATGGTAAATATAGGCTATGGATCAACTAATACCAATTTATCAGAAAGAGGTCTTAAATATTTCTTCCGCACTTGTGGCAGAACCGATACTCAGGGAATATTCTTTGCAGAAAAAGTTGTTCCTTATTTTGATGCTAAAAGAGTAGCTATTATCCATGATAACACTACCTTTGCCCTGGGTTTAGCGGAAGAAGCCCGAAAGGCTCTTTTGGCTGCTGGAGAGGCTGAATTGGTATATTTCGATGCCATCACCCCTGGTGAATCTGATTATACCGTACCACTGACTAAACTTCGGGAAACAAATCCAGATATTTTTTACTTTACCGGTTATTTCCCTGAAGCTGGTCTTATTATCAGACAGGCTAGAGAAATTGGCATTGATGCTATCTTTGTAGGTGGAGATGCAGCCATCAATGAAGATTTTATCAGAATTGCTGGTCTGGAGTATGCAGCAGGTTGTTACATGACTCAGGAAGCATTAATTCAATATTTCACTAATCCGGAAGCTATGGAATTTAAAGAAAAATATCAGGAGGCTTATGGTAACTTACCATCCAGTCCCTGGTCGGTTTATGCTGCAGACGCCTTAATGGTACTGGCTGAAGCAATTGATAAAACAGGTTCTACTGATTCAGATGTCCTGGTCGATTATTTGAAAAACGAGATGGAGGAATTCCCAAGTATTACCGGACCTATTGGATTTGACGAAAAAGGAGATCGAGTAGGAACCAGTATCAATCTGTATAAAGTGAATAATGATGGAAGTTATGCCTTAATTGATGTTTCTAAATAATTGATGGAATTAGCGAGGTAGAGGTGCATGAAGTTAATTATTGAACAAATTTTAAATGGATTAACCATCGGGTCATTTTATTCCTTAATTGCCCTGGGATATTCTATGGTTTATGGGGTAATGAAGTTAATTAATTTTGCTCATGGTGATCTATTTACTTTTGGTTCCTATCTGGGTTATACCTTCCTGGTTATGGGGACGGCTTATGTAACTTCTACCTTAGGGGTATGGGGCGGAATGGCTGCGGCTATGTTAATAGCCGCAGCCGGAACTGGTATTTTAGGCCTTATTGTGGAACGAATTGCCTATCGTCCCATTTACCCTGCTGGTAGATTACCCGCAGTTGTTTCTGCTTTAGGAGCCTCTATTTTTATTCAGAATGCTATAATGGTTATCTGGGGAGCAAGACCTCAGGCTTATACCTCAGAGGTTATACCCAATTATATGTTAAATATCGCCGGGTTAAGAATTAATTTATTACAGATTATTATTTTACTTTTGTCTTTTCTCCTGATGGGAATATTATATTATGTTGTACAAAAAACTACCTTTGGTGCTGCTATTAGAGCCTCAGCCTTGGATAGAGAGACTGCCGCTTTGATGGGTATAAATATTAATTTAATAATATTTTTTATCTTTGCCCTAGGCCCTGCTCTGGGTGGAGTTGCCGGGGTAATGGTCGGTATATATTATCGCAAGATTAGTTTTGTAATGGGCTGGAATTATGGTTTGAAGGCTTTTACCGCAACCATTTTAGGTGGTATTGGTAATATTCCAGGTGCTATGATTGGCGGATTAATTCTGGGAGTACTGGAAATGCTTGGTTCAACATATATCTCCACCGCCTATAAAGATGTTTTTGTTTTTTTGGTGTTGATACTGGTATTAATATTTAGACCAACAGGGCTTCTTGGTGAAAAAGTTGCCGAGAAGGTTTAGGGACAGTGCCTTATGAAGTTAAAAAGTGTAAACGGGTATGAGCGAAAGTTCAAGGAAAAAAATAATTGGTTTATCATTATCGTTGTTTTATTATTTGTTTTATTTCCCATTTTAATAAAAAACAATTATATTATTGATGTTGCCTTTTTTTTCGGAATTTATACCTTATTAGGATTAAGTTTGAATATTGTCTTAGGTGAAGTAGGCTTATTTGATTTGGGTCATATGGGCTTTGCTGCTATTGGAGCCTATACTACGGCTATTTTAAATACTAGATTTGGAATTCCAGTATTGGTTTTATTACCGGTTAGTGCCATTGCTGCGGCAGTTTTTGCCTATCTGGTCTGCTCACCTATTATCCATTTAAGAGGAGATTACTTATGCATTGTTACTATAGGGATGGGTGAAATTATTCGCTTGACTCTACTTAATAATCCCTTTGGCTTAACTGGCGGACCTAATGGGGTTTTTGGAATTTCCTTTCCTTGTATCGGAAGTTTATTAATTGTTGACAATAGTCTAAAATACTATTATTTTGTTTGGATTGTAGTTGGTTTGAGCGTGATTGCTTTAATTAGATTACAGAATTCCAGAATTGGAAGAGCATGGAATTATGTGCGAGAAGATGTTATTGCTGCAGAAGCATCAGGAGTCGATGTCAGGTATTATAAATTATTAGCATTTATATTAGGTGCCGCCTTGGCTGGGATTGCTGGTAATATTTATGCCACCAAACTTATGATTGTATCCCCGGAGAGCTTTACTTTTATGGAATCATGTTTGTTGTTTTGCATAGTGTTAATAGGAGGTATGGGTTCTATACCTGGTGTATTTATCGGTGCGGCTGCTATCTCTCTTTTCCCAGAGATATTTCAGCCCTTTGCTCAGTATCGTATGCTATTTTTTGGTGCAGTAATGATTCTTATGATGATGTTTAGACCAGGTGGTGTGTGGCCCAGACAGAGGGGACAAATGGAAATTGAATCGGTTTTCATGAGGGCGAAAAAGAGTGTGATGTAATGAACAAAGAATTGCAGGAAAAGCAAGATAAAATTCTATCTGATAATGACCTAATATTGGAAACAAAAAAATTAACCAAACGATTTGGTGGACTTATTGCGGTCAATAAATTTGATTTAAAAGTTTCCAGAGGTAAAATAAGTAGCATTATTGGTCCTAATGGTGCTGGTAAGACCACAGTATTTAATGTTATCACTGGTATTTATCAACCAGATGAAGGAGAGTATTTTTTTAAAGGAGAAAAGATATCAGGGCTAAAACCTCATCAAATATTAAGTAAAGGAATTGCCCGCACTTTTCAAAATATTAGACTTTTCCCGAATATGACTTGTCTGGAAAATGTAATGGCTGGACAACATGCCAGGAGTAATTCAGGAATATGGCCTTCAATTTTTAGATTACCAGCTCAGAT
Organism: Candidatus Oleihabitans oleiphilus; assembly: GCA_018054125.1. Lineage (GTDB taxonomy): Bacteria > Atribacterota > Phoenicimicrobiia > Phoenicimicrobiales > Stramentimicrobiaceae > Oleihabitans > Oleihabitans oleiphilus. The sequence continues at coordinate 5,322 of JAGPKD010000086.1, forward strand.
TAAAGAAGAGCAAATGATAAAAGAAATAGCAGAGAAGAGGTTGGAACAGGTAGGGTTATCTAAATATAAGTATGAACTTGCTAAAAATATTGCTTATGGCAATCAGAGAATGTTAGAAATTGCCCGGGCTTTAGCCAGTAATCCTGATTTATTGATATTAGATGAACCAAGCAGTGGTCTTAATGATAAAGAATCGGAAGATCTTATGAATTTTCTTAATGATTTAATTAGAGATAATTTAACCATTCTATTAATTGAGCATGACATGAATGTAGTAATGGGTATTTCTGATTGGGTAACCGTTATGGATGAAGGGAAAAAAATTGCGGAAGGAAAGCCAGAGGATATTTACCATAATTCTATTGTTATCGAGGCTTATTTAGGGAAAGAAGAAGAGGAGGAAGATTGACCTTAATGGAGGCTTTATTAAAAATTGACCATCTTCATATTTATTATGGTTCAATTCAAGCATTGAAAGGAATTTCCTTGGAGGTTACCTCGGGTGAGATTGTCTGTGTATTAGGAGCAAATGGTGCTGGTAAAAGTACCTTATTAAGAGCAATTTCT
>JAGPKD010000087.1 GCA_018054125.1 Candidatus Oleihabitans oleiphilus
GCTGTCCAAATAGCAGACGATTTTCATCCAGATAAGAAAAAAATTTGGTAAATTGCAGTTGGCCAAGAGCACTTGCTATCTGTTCCAGATCAAAATTGCCACTGTAGGAAATCATATCCAAAGGAGCAGCTCGATCGGATAAAATAAGTGAACCAGAATAAGCAGGACCCCAATACATTTTTTCCCGGCCAACTTGCCATTCTATTTCGGGAATTTCAAGCTCATCGACAATAGAAATAAGAGGAATATTAGCAATACTATCGGGTAAAGATAAGCAAAAAGAGTTAGTTTTGAATTTTAGATATGCTTCATTTAGATTAAAGCTAAGAGGAGCAAAAACGACATTATAAATATCGTATATCTGGGTAGCTAAGGAAAAATCAATCATAAAAGGGATTTCTTCCCATAGCTCACCACTTAGCTGAGCACCAAATTGCAATTCAAGTAACCCTTGACTGAGTTTCATGTTTTTCTTGTACTCCCCTTGATTTTCTACCTTCTGCTTATTTTCTATCTTCTCATTTTGGCCAACTAAAGAGAGGGATTGGTTGAGATATCCTGAAAACAAAAAAGTTTCCTCCAGATGGTTGATTAAGGCCTTGCTTTTATTAAGACAGACAACCTTTATTCCATAAAAAGACAACTCATCTTTTAATTCAGTAACTAAATAATCTAAGTAGGCAATATCTGTTTCGGATAAGCTAACTTCTTTTAGTTGACCAGCTTGAAGAGAGAAAATCATCTGGCTAACCAATTGAGCTATCTGCTGGCGAGAAACAGGCAGGTCAATGCTGGGCAAAGGCTCAATATAGCCCTTTTCTATAAAATAGGAAAGGTACTGATAAAGTTGATCGGTTTGGTATTGCTCTAAAATCTGCTGGGGAGATAATTCCCCGGGAATAACTCTTACTCCATATTCTTTCAATTCTTCTATAAATTCAGTTATCAATTCCTCCAGGAGGGTAATTCGTATTTCAGGTAAAACTACCTTCCCCTGCTGGATATTCAGCAGAGCACGGTTAATTAACGCTGCTACGCTACGACGGGTAAGTGGTTTAGTATTTAAGGCAATACTGTCTTCACCTACAAAGAGGTTCATTGCTTCTAATTTTTGAAGGTTCACATAAACCCAGCTATCCAGCGGAACATTAAGTAATGAATTGGCACTGGCATAAGCAATTATGGGAGTTATTGAAATTATTGAAAATACTGGAATTATTGGAGTTGCCATGCTCATGTGAATGATAATAATTATAAATATTATAAATAGATTTATAATTATTTTGGAAATTGAAATTACCATTCCCTTTATTTCCTCTTCAATTACTCTCCCTTAGAAGGGAGAGGTTAGGCAAGGGTGAAAACACCTCTCAAATACTCTCAATCTTCTCTATTTGACATTATCTTTTCTGGATTAGTAGTAACCAAATCGAGCGCTTTTTGTGAGCCAATTACCTTCGTTATCTTCTTAACGCCTTCTGACAAAATTGGTTTTCGTCCAAATTTTGAATCAGAATGAGCATCACTAACTAAATAGGTAATTAATCCTCTCTGTAATAAGCGAAGAGCGAAAAGATGGGCTTTTTTGCCCATAATACCATTCAAACTGGCTGAAGTCAATTGGGTCTCTATTCCCTGTTCTACCCATCGTTCTAATATATCTAAACTATAATAAAAATCATACACTCTTTCCACATGGGCAATAACAGGAATAAAACCCTTTAATTGTATCTTAAATATACAATTCTCTATTTCCGGGGATATTTTTATATTACTCGGTAGTTCAATAAGTAGACGAGAAGAATAATTGAGAGTAATCAATCCATTCTGATCTTTCTGATCTAAATCATTTAGTAATCGGTCATATAGTTGTATCTCACAACCTGGGAATATCTTTACGTAAATTTTATTTTTTTCTAATAGCCAATTGAGGTGACTAACTTTTTCCATTATCTGGTCACCTTTATTTTCATAAACGCCATTTTTGGTGTGTGGGGTAGCAATGATTTTGGTAATTCCGTCTTCAGCTGCCCTTTGAGCCATAGCTAAGGACTCTTCCCAGAAGGAAGGGCCATCATCAAGATGGGGTAAGATATGACAGTGAGTATCAATCAATTTTTATTCTCCTCTCTCTTAATCCATTATTTATGCCCTTACATCTTTGCTCTAAAAACTAAAAGTTGCAAACTGACTGTAAATATTCTATTAACCCCCACAGAGCTAAAGAGGTATCCACAATATCAAAGGGATGGAATCCGCCAGGCCAGGTTCCTTTTGATTTCTGTTTTTCCAAAAACCATTCGACTGCCTCCTCAGCACAATCTTTATATTCTTCCTTTAAATCAGGATATTTATCAAGAGAGCAAAAGGCTAACAAGGCCATCCCGGTTTTAGCAGCATCTGAGTGTCCAAAGGAACCACTACGGTTTTGCTCTTTTCTAAGATATTTTAAACCCTTACTAAGGCTATCTTGATATTGACCTGTTTTAGCCAAAGTAAAAATAGCCGGTTGGGTAGTCCATAGTGAGCCAAACTGGTCTAAATGGGAAAGATCTGTCTTCCAAGAACCACTTTTCTTTTGATCTTCAATAAGCCAGCTACCGGCCTTCTTCACTACTGGGTCATCAGGATTATATCCATAATCCAGAAATAACCTAAGTGCCCAAATGGTATCCCAGCAATCATCACTCCAGCTACCATTTTCTTTTTGTTGTTCCAGTAGCCAATTTATTCCCTTTTGTATCTGAGTTTGCATCTGTGTTTGCGTTGATGATTGTATTTGTGGTTGCGTTTGTGTCTGCGGTTGAGTTTGTGGTTGAATTTGCATTTGCACTCTGACTTGTGTTTCCCTTTGAGCCTCAGGATAATCAGGATAATCAGAATTTGCAAAACAAGATACTAAACCCGATAAAGCAGTAGTAGTTACTTCCACCTTATTCCAGGGAATAAAAGAGAGGGATTCCCAGTAACCTTCATCTTTCTGAGAAGACAATATAAAATTAATAGCCCTTCCCCTGCTCAGTAATAAGAGGTCTACAAAATCCCCATCTAACCAGTCTAAGGAAAGTAATTTGTTTATGGTCTCCAAACCATAAAGTCCGGTAGCAACAAGGCAGGGATTTTTATCTTTAGTTATAATTGGCCAACTACCATCGGAACGTTGTTTGCTTAGCAGCCAATCTGTAGCCAAGATAATCGCCTCTTTGATTGCCTCCTGTTCTTTTTGGTCTTTTCCAGAATCTCCTGATTCGGCCCATGCTAAACAGGCAAAATTGGAGGGTATCTTAAAATTGTAATTTGGTAGTGGAATACCCGGTGATAGAAATATAAAAGCAAAAATTACTATTGATAAGCTCAGGAAAATTGTAATAAACTTTTTTCTAATATTTCTTTTCTCTCTAATCAATAATCATCACTACCTTAAAAAATAGATAGCTTTATTCCAGCCTGTTCACTACATATTGTGAATCAGGGTAGCAGCCAGGTCTTCCAACCTTCTTCCTTGAAGAGAAATCATTACCGTCACTCATTCCTCTCCCTTAGAAGAAGATAATTATCATTATTCATCATTCATCCCTCTCTATCGAAAGAAGATCATCATCTTCACTCATTCCTCTCCCTTAGAAGGGAGAGGTTAGGTGAGGGTGAAGTCTTATAATAATCCCCCTCCCTCTTTCCCTCCCTCCAGGGGAGGGAAGAATTCTTCGACTATTTCCTACGATATATATTAGAACCATCCGGCTCATTACATCCATCCAGGAGAGGGAAAAATGCCTTGAAATTTAAATAAGACCTCTTTCTTCTCCTTAGGGAGAGAAATGCATTTCAATATCCCTGATAAAGAAGTGCTCCCTATTTCCTTCCACTCAAAAGAAGATCATCATCATTATTAATTCCTCTCGAAAGAAAATTATCATCTTCTTAATTCCTCTCCCTTAGAAGGGAGAGGTTAGGTGAGGGTGAGATCTTACCTTAAATCCTCCCTTATCCTTTCCAAAATGATAGGTTGCTATTTAAAACTAAAATATGGGATATGATTTGGTCATTGCCACAGGGAGCACTCAAATAATATTGAGTGCTCCCCGTGGCAATCTCATCCACTTATTCCCACATCTTTGCTCTGAAAACTATTAACTGCAAACTGAAAACCATCTTTGTATCAAGATTGCGGGTGTAAATGCAGAAGATTGCTTCATCGCTTTGCTCCTCGCAATGACCGGGAAGGTACCGCCTCGCAGTGACACAATCTATTTTATCAAGAAAGACTGTAAGACTTCTTTGCTCAACCGTTCCTGCACAAACACCACCCCGTAATATTTATCCAGCTCTTCATTCTCAATGTCGCTTAAATCCAAATTAGAGACAAAACTAAACTTTCTCACCTCTAACGGTGCCAGCTGACAGATATCCTGATTATCAAATATATCCTTCACCAGGTAAAAGAGCTCGCTTTCCTCCCCCTCATAATAGACCATTCCGCTTAGTATCAGATTTTGCAAGAGAGAATGGCTGCGGTTAGCAATACTTCCCTGAATAATTATTTTGCCACTACAGATTTCCATCATGGCCTGTATTTCTACCGGTGAGGTTCTGGCTAATTGTTTCTCAATGATACTCTGATAGGCGGTAATATTCTCATCTACATTATCACAGTCACAACACAATCCCTGCACCCGCTCTGAGAGTCCATTGAAAAAAGTATCCGGGGTGCCTTTTTTACCCTCACCAACATACCAGTCATAACGGGCATTAGTCTCAGGAATGTCATAGCCGTCATTCCAGATATGTTCTTCAACTAAAATTACTCTTCCTGGCTCATAATTCCAGGCAAGCTCTTCTAAGCAAAATGCTGCTTTAGGGCAGGTAGTACATTCAGCATTGATAAAAAGTTCGATTAACACATTCCGGGGAACCTCAGTATTGACTTTACTACTACTATTATTATTATTAATACTATTAATATTACTGTTGCTATTGCTATTATTATTAATTATAGAAGCCTCAGGGGATTCCACTTTTTGATTTTGAGCAGAAATTAAAAACACTACACAGCCTATACTTAAAACAATAAAGAAAAGTATTAATAAAAATTTATATTTTTTCATATCCTTTTTATATCATATAATAAATAAGTTTTCAAAATATAGTTTACTTAGTTTAGTTCCACACTTCATACTGCTATTCCAATAGATACAGCCTTAGTAGAAGGTTCAGGAATAGCAATTTTCTCCTTCTTTAATCCTTCCAGATGAAATATTATAGCCTCTTTCATGCTCTGAATGGTCTCTTCTGGGGTAAAACCAGTAGCAATACATCCGGGTAGGTCGGGACAATAGGCAGAATAATTACCTTCTGCCTTCTCTATAATAATGGTGTATTCAACCATCCTTCTTTACCTCCTTTAAACCTGATTGTTTCAAAATACTATTTAAGGTTCCCTGGGCAAGATCATCTTTTAAATGACCTGAAATTGTGACTAACCCCTTTTTATTAGGGTGCTTGTATTGTCTGTGGCTTCCCTTAATTCTTACTAAGTACCAGCCATCCTTTTTTTTTAATTACTTCTCCTATTTTCATTATATACCCACATAATTTGGAGTTGAGCCTTAAAATTTCACTTTTTTCCTCTTCCCTGGCGATTTTTTCAATCGCCTTACCTACTTACAAAATAAGTATAACATACTCTCATATATTTTGGCTATATCCTATAGCTAAATGAAGAAAATACCCCATCTGTGGATAAACAGAGGATTCCTTTACAGCAAAGATTTTCTTGGCAGGGAAGATTACTTGCTTTAGCCTTTCCTCTGGAGATGAATGATGAAGAAATAAACTGCTCTGGCAAATTCTAAGCCTATCGTTACTTATCCCTTTCTCGAAAGAAGAT
>JAGPKD010000011.1 GCA_018054125.1 Candidatus Oleihabitans oleiphilus
TTTTAAAATATCGATATTCTTAGATATACTTAAATATAATATTAATTATAAAATATGGAAGAGAATATTATTACTAAATATTAGCTTCGATAACAATTGAAACAGAAGGAGATAATAGTAAGTCAAAATGATCAAAAAAGAAGTAAAAGATAAAATAATAAAAGACTACCAGAATCATGAGAAAGATACTGGTTCAACAGAAGTACAGGTAGCTATTCTAACTGAGAAGATTAATAATTTAACCAAACACCTAATTGAGAATAAAAAAGATAAACACTCAAAATATGGATTATTAAAAATGGTTGGGAAAAGAAGAAGCCTCCTTAATTATTTAAAAGAGAATGATATTGAAAAATATCGAAAATTAATTGATGAACTAAATCTTAGAAAGTAAATAATTAACTTTTTTATATACATCTATATTAATTTAATTAATTTAAGGAGATAAAAAATTTATGCCCAATCACAGTACAGTTATTCGAACAACCGAGATAGAAATTGCCGGAAAGGTTATTAAGATAGAAACAGGAAAATTAGCCAAGCAAGCAAATGGAGCAGTTACCGTTACCTGTGGAGAGACTGTGGTATTAGTTACTGCAGTAGCAGCAAAAGAACCTCAAGAAGGTACTGATTTCTTTCCATTACTGGTTGATTATGAAGAAAAGTTTTATGCAGCTGGTAAAATACCAGGTGGCTTTTTTAAGCGGGAGGGGAAGCCTAGTGAAAATGCTATTCTTACCTCCAGGCTTATCGATAGGCCGCTACGTCCATTATTTCCAGAAGATTATTATAATGATGTACAAATCATCGCTTCAGTACTATCTTATGACCAGGCCAATTCTCCCGATATCATTTCGATTATTGGAGCTTCTTGTGCTCTTTATATTTCAGATATTCCTTTTTATAAACCTATTGCTGCAGTTCGAGTTGGTTATCTAAACGAAGAGTATTTGATAAATCCGACAGTGGAAGAACTTAAGGAATCCCAACTTAATTTAGTAGTTGCTGGAACTAAAGATTCAGTTATTATGTTAGAGGGAGAAGCCAAAGAATTATCTGAAGAACAAATTTTAGTAGCAATCGAAAGAGCACAAATTGAGATTAGGAAAATTGTAGAAATGCAGATAAAGTTTGTCCAAGAGATAAGGCCTGATAAGATAAATCAGTCATGGCAATTAGATCAGGCTTTGTTAGAAGAAAAAAATAGATATTATCAGCTTATAAAAAAAGATTACACTGAATTAATTGAGCAATCTCTCACTACTATTGATAAAGTAGAAAGAGAGGAAAAATTAAAAAATCTTAAAGATGAAATAATTACTCATTTAGAAAATGAATTAGTAAATTCAGAACAAGAATTTGAAGAACTGAATAATTCTATAGTTAATAAGGTATTCGACTCAATATGTAAAGAAATAATGAGAAAATTAGTTGTTGAGAAAAGAATGAGGGTAGACCAACGTAAACCAGATGAAATAAGACCCATTGCCTGCGAAATAGGAATATTACCCAGAGTGCATGGTAGTGCTCTTTTTACTAGAGGACAAACTCAAGCGTTGGTTATTACTACTTTAGGTTCGGTGAGAGATGAGCAATCAGTAGACACCTTAGAAGAAGATACTACCCGTAAATTTTATTTACATTACAACTTTCCTCCTTTTTCAGTAGGTGATGTTAAACCGAGAAGGGCTCAATCAAGAAGAGAGATAGGTCATGGTGCCTTAGCTGAAAAGGCCGTTAAAGCCCTTATTCCAGAAGAAACGGAATTTCCCTATACTATCCGGGTAGTATCTGAAATTTTAGAATCAAATGGGTCTTCTTCGATGGCCACAGTATGTGGTACCAGTTTATCTTTGATGGATGCCGGTGTTCCTATTAAGAAATCAGTAGCAGGTGTAGCACTTGGATTAATAAAGGAAGACGATAAATATGAAATATTAACAGACATTATAGGTATTGAAGACCATTATGGCGATATGGATTTCAAGGCAGCTGGCAGCAGTGATGGTATTACCGCTATTCAGATGGATCTTAAAATTGATGGAGTGTCTCTTGATATATTGAGGGAGATTTTGGAAAGGTCAAGAAAGGGGCGCCTCTATATCCTGGAAAAAATGAATGCGGTAATTGCTACCCCGAAAGAAGAGTTATCTAATTATGTTCCCAAAATTCTGATAATGAAAGTTAGTACTGATAAAATTGGAAATATTATTGGCCCAAGTGGTAAAAATATCAAGAAGATTATTGAAGAAAGTGATACCTCTATAGATATTAAGGATAATGGTGAAATCTTCATTACTGCTGATAGTAATGAGAAGATTGAAAAGGCAAAATATCTTATTGAAGGATTAGTGAGAGAAGTTAAAATAGGTGAGATATATAATGGTAAAGTGAAAAGAATAACAAAATATGGGGCTTTTGTGGAGATACTTCCTGGAGTGGAAGGACTATTACACATTTCCAATCTTTCCCATTATCATGTTGATAAAGTAGAGGATGTGCTAAACACAAATGATGAAATACAGGTAAAGGTAATCGGTATTGACCAACAGGGGAAGGTAGATTTAAGTAAGAAAGAATTAATACCCAGAACTAATAAAGATGATAAAAATGATAAAAATACTAGTAATCGTTATCACAAAAGATCCACTTTCAAGTAAAATTAACTTTTTATGATAATAAGATAGTATGGAAAAAGTTGTAGTAAGAATAGCAAAAGAACAAGGTTGTGAAGATTTACCTTTACCAAAGGCAGCCAGTAAATATGCTTCAGGGATAGATTTATTTTCTGCTCAGCAAGAGATAATAGAAATAGGACCTGGGGAAAGAAAATTAGTCTCCACTGGAATTAAAATTGCCTTGCCTGCCGGCTATGAAGCACAGGTAAGACCAAGAAGCGGATTAGCTTATCGATATGGTATTACCGTTCTAAATTCCCCGGGAACCATTGATTCAGATTATCGTGGAGTTATAAAAGTTATTCTAATTAATCACGGTAAGGATAAATATTTTGTAAATCGAGGTGACCGTATTGCTCAACTGGTAATTCAAAAAGTTTTTCAACCAATATTGGTAGAAACAAAAGAATTGGATAAAACCAAAAGAGGTAAGGGTGGTTTTGGACATACCGGCATTAAAGTTAAAGAATAGACGGTTTTCTTTTTCAGATATATTCCGGTAGGAGAAAAAAATAAGGGAAAGGAGAGCAATGCATTACATTATCCTGGGTCTTATTCAAGGTCTAACAGAATTTCTACCAGTAAGTAGTTCCGGTCATTTAGTTATTAGCCAGAAACTTTTAAATATTGAAATACCTGATGTAGCTTTTGAAGTATTTGTTCACTTGGCTACTTCATTAGCTGTAATTTTCTTATTTAAAAGAGAAATTAAAGAAATATTATTATCCTTTTTAAAGAGTCTAACAAAAATTTTTCAGTGGGAGCTATTTCTCAATTATATTAAAGAAGATAATCAGGGTAAATTTGCTTGGCTATTATTACTAAGTACTGTACCGGGGGCTTTGGTTGGTTATTTTTTTCAAGACATAATTGAACAGATGTTTAATAGTTCAACTTTTACTGCCTCTATGCTTATGATAACAGGTTTATGTCTCTTTCTGACAGACAAATATTTCATTACTGGTAATAAAACAATAAAAGATAGCAATTGGGTTGACGCTCTATTTATTGGTTTTGCACAAGCTCTAGCCATTATTCCGGGCATATCTCGTTCTGGGTTTACTATCATGATGGGTCTGGGCAGAAAATTTGACAGAAAATATGCTGCTACCTATTCTTTCATTTTATCAATTCCTATAATTTTGGGCACTTCTATTTATAAATTTAAGGATATTTCTAACATCAATATAAATATTTCTTTACTATTTGTTTCCGGATTAGTTGCTTTTCTCTCTGGGTACTTAGCTATGATAGTTTTAAAAAAATTATTAGTTAATTTTAAATTACATTTATTCAGCTATTATTTATGGATTATTGGTTTTCTAATACTGTTTTTAGTATAATAAGTATAATAATTAGTACCATAATATGAGAAATAAAATGGCAAAAAAAGATAGAAAAACATACCATTCTATAAAAAAAAGAATAGTGGGTGTTATACTAATTATTATAGCTGTTTATTATCTATTTGCCTTGCTATACCCAGCCAGGACTATTCCTTTTTTTCTTGAGCTAATTAACAATATTAGTAAATTAATTGGTTTAGGTAAATATTTTATCTTTATTTTTTTAATAATTGAGGGGGTTCATTTATTATTTAATTTAAATTTTCCTAATTTTTATAATAAAATTGTTGGTATTACTGTTTTATTATTAATAATACTTGCTTTTATACATCTGAAGTTAATATTTATGGAGCATGCTTACTTCATGGCCAGTAATGGAGTGGGTGGGGGGCTTTTTGGCTATCATTTAGCGACTTATCTTTATAATTATTTTGGTTTAACTGGAGCTTACCTATTTCTTATTGCCCTGGGATTAATTGCTCTCTTATTTATAACAGACGTTTCTTTTCTATTTATAATTAGTTACCTCTTTAAAAAGTTATCCTTTGTTTTTACTAGCACTATATCGACATTAACCGCGCTAAAAAGGAATCCTGAAAATATATTGAAAAAAGAAAACAAACAATCAATTAAGATTTATTCCTCAAGTCAAAAGGAAACCACAAAAAGACCAGAACCTATTTTTAAAAAAATGGTTCCTTCAAAAGATGAAAAAAGAGCAGCATCTGCCAGGCAAGGAAAGATAGATTTTACTGTTACCGGCGATACTAAAGAGAAAGATAAGTACCAAAGTTATATCGCACCGCCTATTCATTTATTAAATGAGGCAAAAAAAGAATATAAAGAGCGCAGTTTGGAAAAGATAAAAGATAACATTGCTTTGTTACAGAGGACTTTAGACAATTTCAATATTCAAAGTGAGGTAATTGGAGCAACTCAAGGACCAACGGTAACTAGGTATGAGATACAACCAGCACCTGGAGTAAAAGTGTCTAAAATTACTAATCTCAGTAATGACATTGCCTTAGCATTTGGTTCGCCTTCAGTGAGAATTGAAACACCTATTCCTGGTAAAAATGCGATAGGCATTGAAATTCCTAACAAAGAAAAAACCTTTGTATTTTTAAGAGAGATTATTGAATCAAATGAATTCCAGAATAATCCTTTTATTTTACCTATCGCCCTGGGGAAAGATATCGGTGGTAAAAATATTATTGCAGATTTGGTGGAATTACCACATTTACTTATTGCCGGTTCCACTGGCTCAGGGAAAAGTGTATGCCTTAATAGTATTATTTTGAGTTTGATTTATCGTTATGGACCGGAAATGGTAAGATTTTTAATTATAGATCCCAAGAGGGTTGAGCTCAATATTTATAATGGTATTCCCCATCTTATCATTCCTATTGTTACCAATACCAAGAAGGTTGATAAAGTACTTAATTGGGCAATTTCAGAGATGGAAAGAAGATTTAAGATATTTGCTGAAGCAGGTGTTCGTAATCTAAAAGGTTATCATGATTATATCAAAAGTATAAAATCTGATGAAACAAATCTCCCGTATATTGTACTGGTTATAGATGAATTAGCCGATTTAATGCTTTCTTCTCCCGTTAAGGTAGAAGAGGCATTATGCCGCTTAGCTCAAATGACTCGGGCTACCGGGATTCACCTTATTATTGCCACTCAAAGGCCATCTGTGGATATTATTACTGGTTCCATTAAAATTAATTTTCCTTCACGCATTGCTTTTGCAGTGTCCACCCAGGTTGATTCGAGAACTATTTTGGATGTCAATGGAGCAGAAAAATTACTTGGTAATGGTGATATGCTTTTTTCTCCAATCAATGCCTCCAAGCCTATTCGAGCACAGGGTGCTTTTGTTTCAGAAAGAGAAATAAAGGATATTGTATCATTTCTGATAAGTAATAATGCTCCCCTTGATAACCAGGAGAATGTGCTGGAACAATTACAAGATCAGGAAAATGAAAAAGAATATTTAAATGAAGAAGAAGACGAATTATTTGAAGAGGCAGTAGAAACTATTATTAATAACAATCAGGCCTCGATTTCTATTTTACAGAGAAAATTGAGAATTGGCTATACCAGAGCTGCCCGTTTGATTGATTTAATGGAAGAGAAGGGAATAGTTGGACCATATGATGGACGCAATCCCAGGAAAATATTACTTTCTAAAGAAGAATTTCTTTCCAAAGATAAACATTAATTATTATAGTACATAAATTAAGATAATCAGGGGAGGTTTCCCTGAAATCCCTCAATTATCGGTATTGAGTATCTAGTATTTAGTTTAAATGTTAGTTAAAAAATAAAGAAAATTTCCTTTTCAAGAAATACATACCTTGTCTTGCTAAATTTTTTATAACAAATCAATCCTTTATTTCAAGGTATTGGAATTATTGAAATTCCGATACCTTGAAATAAAATAATTTGATTTTAGCATTTTTAGATTGATTAAAAAATTAGAACGTATTATTATAATATAGAGAAAATAATTATTCCACAAATAAGAAACTATATATGTTAAGTTAGATTGAAGATACCAGGCCAAAAGGGTATTTATCGTAAAAAAATATTAAAGATAGGAAAGGCCAGACATTAAAAAAAGAAAGATGATTGGTGAAAGGGGGATTGATATAGTTTTATATTTTTTGAGTATGCATTTCTACTAATATTTAAAATATAAGGAAGGAGTAAATAATTAAAATGAAAATCTCTGTTAACCGTATTGTTATCATGTTGACTGTTATAGCATTGTTATTTTCCCTTACCGGAATAACCAGTATTGCTCAAAGTGATATAAAAGTTGGTTTGGTTTTTGATATTGGAGGGAAAGGTGATAAATCATTTAATGACTCTGCTTCTCGTGGTCTCTCCTGGGCAGCAGAAGAATTTGGAATTAAGAGAATTGAACTGGAACCAGGTGCAGATGCAGATAGAGAAGTAAACTTGAGAAATTTAGCCACTATTGGCTATGATTTGATTATCGGAGTTGGCTTCTTATTTGAGGATAGCATAAAAACAGTTGCTGATGAATTTCCAGATACCATGTTTGCTATTGTAGATAGTTTTATCCCAGAAAAAAACAACGTAGTTTCCCTAACATTTGCTGAACATGAGGGTTCTTTCTTAGTAGGAATGATTGCCGGCCTTAAAGCCCTTCAGGATGGGAAAGACACAGTGGGATATGTTGGCGGCATGAACACTGCTCTGATTCAAAAATTTGAGGCTGGTTACCAAGCTGGTGTAAAATATGCTTTTCCTGATTGTAAAATTTTATCTGCCTATGCCGGAGATACACCAACAGCCTTTGCTGATCCGGTGAAGGGTAAAGAGTTGGCATTATCTCAGTATGACCAGGGAGCTCATGTTATCTTTCATGCCTCCGGTTTAACCGGAGCTGGTGTCTTTGAGGCAGCAAAAGAGAGAAAGAGATATGTCATTGGTGTAGATTCTAATCAAAACTACATGGGACACATTGAGGAAACTGGTGAAAATTTTGGCTTAACCAGTATGTTAAAACAGGTTGATGTTGCAGTTTACTTAACTGTGAAATCAGTAGTAGAAGGTAATTTTGAACCTGGTCTAAAGGTATTTGATTTAGCTACTCAGGTAGAAATAGGTGGCGTTCAATATAATGGTGTTGGTTATGCCATTGATGAATACAATAAAGATCTAATTACTGAGGAAATGATTCAAAAAGTGGAAGAAGCAAAAGCAAAAATTATTAGTGGTGAGATAATAGTTCCCGCAGAAATATAATAGATTAAGTCATCAGGAAATATATTTTTGTAACCTAAAATAAATATTTATATTTCCTGATGACTCAGTTTTTATTTTACAATATCAGAATGGTCATGGTAAGCTTGCCTCGTAGAGTTAATTAAGGGTCGAGAGGTTAATATCATGCCGTTTATTATGGACTACCAAAGCAAAAGGTCATTGCGAGCCTGCCCCTTGCCTCTTAACACCAGTTAAGGGGCAAGGGGCAGGCGTGGTAATCTCATACTATTATACCGGTATCTTTGGTCTGAAAACTGAGAACTGTAAACCCTCTTTCTATTAATACTGCGGGTAGGAGTGAATGAGATTGCTTCGTCGCTTTGCTCCTCGCAATGACAAAATGGTATATAGTATAGTTATAGTATTACGTATTATAAGGTATACCGAATTTTATGTTATATCTATGGTCTAATGAAACTAAATACAGTTATGCTCATCATCATATTCCTCTCCCTTAGAAGGGAGAGGGGAGGGTGAGGGTGATAAATATTACCTTAAGGTTAATTAGGGGTTATCAAGGGGAAAGATTCACCTTGAATATCTTGTTTGCAAAACAAGATAGCATTTATTGTAACGATATTTTTTCTTTATTTTTTAACTAACATTTAAACTATATACTAAATACTAGATACTCAATACTAATAATTGAGGGGTTTCAGGGGATACTTCCCTTGAATATCTTGAAAGATTGTTTCGTAACTTTTCTCGCAATGACCAATTCTAATGAATTAGTAAAGAGGCGAAAGATTGGCTGAATATTTATTAGAAATGAAAAATATATCAAAACACTTCCCGCTGGTTAAGGCAAATGATCGGGTAAATTTTTCAGTAAAAAAAGGGGAAATTCATGCCTTAGTGGGGGAAAATGGGGCTGGTAAAAGTACCTTAATGAGCATTTTGTATGGACTATATCAGTCCGATGAAGGTGAAATATTTATCGATGGTAAAAAGGTAAATATAACTAATCCTAACAAAGCTATCGAATTAAATATTGGTATGGTACATCAACATTTCATGTTAGTCCCTCCTTTAACCATTGCTGAGAATGTAATATTGGGTAGAGAACCAAGGAAACATTATTTTTTTATTGATAAACAAAAGGCAGCACAAGAAATTAAAGAGCTTTCTGAGAAGTTTAATTTTAAAATTAACCCCTGGGTAAAAATTGAAGATGTTTCAGTAGGAATTCAGCAAAGGGTAGAAATTATTAAGGTCCTTTATCGAGGAGCTGAAATATTAATACTGGATGAGCCAACCGCGGTATTAACTCCCCAGGAAGTAGATGAATTGTTTAGGATGCTCAAGTCTTTAAAAGAGCAAGGTAAAACCATTATCTTCATTACGCATAAGCTTAATGAGGTGATGGCAGTATCAGATCAGGTTACGGTAATGAGAAATGGAAAAGTAGTTGGTACCATGAAGACCGCCGATACTAATACTTCAGAAATAGCAAACATGATGGTTGGTAGGGAAGTTCTTTTAGAGACTAAAAAAGAAGAACAAAAGGCTGGTAAAGTTGTTTTAAAATTAGAAAATATTAATATATTAAATCAACATAAATTTCCTATCTTAAAAGATATCAACCTGACCATTAAGGAAGGAGAAATATTGGGAATTGCGGGTGTAGAAGGTAATGGCCAAACAGAATTAGTGGAGGCAATTACTGGTCTTAGACCTGTTAGTAGTGGCAAAATATTTCTCTACGAGAAAGATATTACTAACTCGAAGCCTAGAAAGATTCGAGAGTTAAGTGTTGCTCATATTCCAGAGGATAGACGCAAAAGGGGGATTATTTCTGAATATTCTGTTGCTGAAAACCTCATATTAGGTTTTCATTATCGATCCCCTTTTACTAGAGGACTTTCACTTAATTTTCCAGCTATCAATCAACATGCTCGTCAATTAATTTCGGATTATGATATACGTCCCCCTGATAAAGATAACCTCCTAAAGTCCTTATCTGGAGGTAATCAACAGAAGGTGATTGTAGCTCGCGAATTCTATGGAGAACCTATTCTATTAGTTGCCTCTCAACCTACCAGAGGATTGGATGTTGGTTCTATTGAGTTTGTTCACCGCCAATTATTACAGGCTAGAGGAAAGGGCAAAGCAATTCTTCTGGTTTCAGCTGAATTAGATGAAATATTATCTCTAAGCGATAAAATTGCCGTAATTTACGAAGGTCAAATTATAGAAGTTATGAATGCTGAAAAGGTAGATATAAAAAGGTTGGGGTTACTAATGACAGGAGCTGGAGCTTCACAAAGAAAAGAAATTTCAAAAAAAGATATAGAAGGAAAGACGGAGGAGCGGTATTTAAAAAATGAAGCAAAAAAGTAATCCTTTTCTTTACTTTTTAGAAAAAATAACCCCGTTAATTGCCATTATAGGAGCGCTTCTTATCGGTTCTGTTGTTATCCTCTTGATGGGAGAAGACCCTATCCAGGTTTATAAAATGATGTTTGTTCTGGCAATTGGTAATCTTGATGGATGGGGAAATGTACTTTTCAGGGCCACTCCTTTAATATTTACTGGATTAGCTGTTGCCTTTGCATTTAGATGTGGACTTTTTAATATTGGGGGAGAGGGACAGGTATATGTAGGTGCCTTTCTGGCAGCTTATGTTGGGTTTACCTTCACTAATTTACCATCAATTATATTAATCCCATTAACTATTGCCGCAGCAGCTGCAGGTGGGGCATTATGGGCCTTTGTACCGGGTCTTTTGAAAGCAAAGACTGGTGTTCATGAAGTAATTGTAACCATTATGATGAATTGGATTGCCACCTCACTTACCTTTTACCTGGTATTGGTATATAAGGCTCCTCCTACTGAAGAGATGAAAGCTGCTGGAGTACAACAGATGATTCCCCACACCAGTGAAATAGCTGAGGCAGCTCGACTACCCAGGATTTCCACAATATTATCCTCGCTTAATATTCAATTACCTGCTCATAATCCCTTAAATGTATCCTTTTTTATAGCTATTGCTGCAGCTTTTTTGGTATATTATATATTATGGAAAACGAGTTTAGGGTATGAAATAAGAGCAGTGGGATATAATCAAACTGCTTCTGAATATGCCGGGATTAACATTGCTAAAAATATAATTTTAGCAATGTTAATTAGCGGCGCTTTAGCTGGGCTGGTTGGTACCAATGAAGTAATGGGGTATAAGTTTAGATGGCGTCAGGAACTTTTTACCAATTTAGGTTTTAATGGTATTGCAGTGGCCTTGTTAGGGAAAAATCATCCCTTTGGGGTGATATTAGCTGCTATCCTCTTTGGTATATTGTCCTATGGTGGCGCATTGGTAAATATATTTACTGGTGGCAAAATACCGCGAGAATTGATTATGGTAATACAGGCTGTTATTGTTATTCTGGTAGTTGTTGCTGATGAAGTTGCTAAACGTTTTATCGTCAGGAGGAAATCCGAATCATGATAGAAAGTATACTTAATGCTGATTTTTTAGCTTCTGCTATAAGAATAGCAATCCCTTTAATGCTGGCTGGTTTGGGAGGTGTATTTTCAGAAAGATCAGGAGTAATAAATATTGGCTTAGAAGGGATGATGCTAACCAGTGCCTTTATTGCTATAGCAGCTACAAATTTTTCAAATAATCCCTGGATAGGCATTATATGCGCTCTTATGGTGGGCCTCTTGCTAGGACTTATCCATGCCATTGTTACTGTTACGTTTAAAGCTAATCAGATTGTAAGTGGAGTGGCAATTAATCTGTTTGCCAGTGGGATTACCGTATTCTTAAGCTGGCTCTGGTTCCAAGAGACCCAAATTATGGCAGTCGAAAGGCTTCCCATCTGGGGTTTTGCAATTCCCCAATCAGGAGAAGCTTCCTCTTTGATTCGTAGCTTAATCGTTATCTTTGCCCATCATTCACCTATGGTATACCTTGCTTTTATTATCATTATACTATCTCACATTATTATTTTTAAAACACCTTTTGGTTTAAGGCTACGTTCTGTGGGTGAGTATCCGCAGGCAGCTGATACTCTTGGTGTAAATGTTATTAATATGCGCTATATTGCAGTAATGATATCCGGCGCTTTAGCAGGTCTGGCTGGTTCATTTCTTTCCCTGGAACAAGCTCATTTCTTTGTTAAAGAGATGAGCGGTGGGAGAGGTTTTATTGCTTTAGCCGCTATGATTTTTGGGAAGTGGACTCCCTTGGGAACCGCAGGAGCTGCTTTACTTTTTGGTATTGGAGAAGCCTTAGCTATTAGGTTGCAAGGTATTTTTACTATCCCGGTCCAATTTATTAATATGGTGCCTTATTTACTGGCAATTTTTGTTTTAGTTGGTGCTATTGGCAGAGCCTCTGCCCCTCGAGCTGATGGGATTCCTTATGAAAAAGAGATAATTTGATATTAAAGAGATTATTAATAAATATAAAAAATTAATGTTAATTAAGGATTTTTAAGGAGAATTCTTCTTTCCCAGGAATCTCTTGAAGATATTATTAAAAATTCAAGTCTATTAAATAATAAAATAAGAGTATTAATTTTTCATTTCAGGTATAATAATATATAAATTAAATAAAAAGAAAGAGCTTAAGCTAAAGAAAATTTTAGGGGGGCAAATAAATTTAGGAGTATTATTACAAATGAAGGAAATTGGAGAATACTTAAGAAATAGAAGAATAGAATTAGGGATCTCCTTAGAAGAAGCCGAACAGAATCTTAAAATTAGGAAAAAATATTTGGTTGCTCTAGAAGAAGGTGATGAAAGCATCCTTCCTGGTAGAACATATTTTGTTGGGTATTTAAGGAATTATGCCAACTATCTGGGAATAGACCCGGATTATCTCAATCAGCTCTTAAAAAAAACAGAAAAACCTGCTAAACCAATTGAATCAGAGCCAGTAACAAAAAGAAAAAAAACAGGTAGATATTTTTCTCAGAGGAAAAGGAGATTAGGTACTAAGAAAGAAAAAAAACCAATTAGCCTTCTTCCTTTTATTAAAATTGCAGTGGTAATAATTTTAATACTTGGTGTTATAGCAATTCTTAATCAATTTATACCAAAAATTAAGCAACCATCTACTAGGCCAATAGTAAGAAAGGAAGTAGTTATTCCTGAGGAAAAAACTTTTGAACAGGAAATGATTGAAATGGCTGAAGAAAATATTCAAACAGAAATATTATCAAAAACTCCTGATACTACTTTTTTAGAGCCATTACCTGACTATAACCCAATTGAAATTATTGTCCAGGAACCAAGCTGGGTAAAAATAACGCAAGATGACGATATTTTATTTGAAGGAATTATTTTTAATACTGAAAGTATTGCTATCAAATCAGATAGATTAGTTTTCTTGCTCACCAGTAGCCCCAATAATATTACTGTTACCTATAATGGTGAAGTAATAGAGCCACAACCTATGGGAAATCATCGCCTTATAAGTTATGAAATTATGCCAAGCAGCTAAAAAAATAAAATGGGAAAAATTCAGTATCCTAATCCAGTCAAGTTGATATTTAGTCTCATAAGTAATCAAGACAAATTATTTTGGGAAACCAAAAAATTTTTAGTTGATTTTTTTGGGGAAATAGATTTAGAAAGCGAATATCAAGTTTTTAATTTTACCAATTATTACCGAGATGAAATGGGAAATCAATTAAAACAAAAGTTGATTACCTTTGAAAAGTTAATACTTCCTGACCGTTTAAGCCAGATTAAGTGTGATAGTAATAAATGGGAGTTTTTGCTCAGTGCGGGTAGCAATTCCTTTGCTAAAGAAGAAATAAAAAGAAGAGTAAATTTGGATCCTGGTTATTTAACCCTTCATAAATTTATATTAGCAAGTACTAAAAATGGGCCTGCTAGAATTTATCTCAAGCAAGGAATATATGCCGAGATTACTTTAAGATTTATTAAAAAATCATATCATCCTTTAGAATGGACCTATCAAAATTATCAGACTGAGTTATATATCTCATTTCTTAATAAAGTAAGGGAAGTATATAAAAAACAAATAAAAGAATATATCAGAGAGAAAGATGAGTGATAGTATTAGAATTAGTAACACCAAAAGAGTATTTATAGCCATTAATTTAGATACTGAAATTAAGGAGTATATTGCTAAAGTTCAAGAGGGAATTGAACAACTAAGAGGTAGTCTTCATGGGAAAATGAAATTGGTTGAAAAAGAGAATTTACATATTTCCTTAAAATTTTTAGGCAATTTAGATTCAATGGCCATAGAAAAAACTAAAGCAGTTTTACAGAAAGTTTCCCAGCAATATCAACCTTTTTTTATAGAACTCTCAGAAAATATAGGAATGTTCCCCAATTTTAAAAGACCTCGAGTCATCTGGATTGGTGTGGAGAAGGGGAGTAATAAAATTGTAGAAATATATCAAGCCCTTGAAAATGAATTAAAGACAGAGTCATTTTATCAAACGGAGAATAATTTTTCTGTACATATTACTCTAGCGAGAATAAAATATATAAAAAATTCACAAAAAATGGTTGATTATTTGAAAACTATTGAGATAGATAATCTTTCTCAGAAGGTTCAATCTATTGATCTGATGGAAAGTTGTTTGACTAATGAGGGACCTATTTATCATGTGCTAAAACATTTTCCCTTGTTAACATAAATTAAAAAATAGTAAAGCTACTAAATTTGAAAAAGATACCATAATTTAATGTCTTCCTAACTGGTAATTCTAGTAATAATTACTTTTATTTTCAGAATAAATTTGTTTAAGAGGAGAGCGATATTATATGAAAGAAGAGAAAAACAATATTTCGGAAAGGGAAAAAGCTTTAAAAATGGCAATGGATAATATTGAGCAGCGTTTTGGGAAAGGTTCGATTATGAAATTTAGTGATAAACCAAAAGTAACTGGTAGTAACATTATTTCTACCGGTTCTTTAGCTCTGGATATTGCTTTAGGTATTGGAGGGGTGCCTAGAGGTAGAATAGTAGAGATATTTGGTCCCGAATCATCGGGGAAGACTACTTTAGCCTTACATATGATAGCTGAAGCACAAAAAAATAATGGTATTGCTGCTTTTATTGATGCTGAACATGCTTTAGATCCTAATTATGCCCAAAATATTGGTATTAATATTGATGAGCTCATCATTTCCCAGCCAGACAATGGTGAACAGGCCTTAGAAATTGCAGAGTCATTGGTAAGAAGTAATGCTGTTGATATTATTGTTATTGATTCTGTAGCTGCTCTGGTGCCCAAGGCTGAAATAGAAGGTGATATGGGTGATGCTTCCATGGGGTTACAGGCTCGCTTAATGTCTCAGGCTCTTAGAAAATTGACCGCTATTATAAACAAATCTAGAACTACCACAGTTTTTGTTAATCAAATAAGAGAAAAGATTGGCATTATTTTTGGAAACCCGGAAACTACTCCTGGAGGAAGAGCTTTAAAATTTTATGCCACTATTAGATTAGATATTAGAAAAAAGGCTTCCATAAAAAAGAATGAGTCTAATATTGGAATTGCAGTGAAAGTGAAGGTGGTAAAAAATAAGATGGCTCCACCATTCCAGGAAGCTGATTTTGATATTATTTTTGGTAAAGGTATTTGCAAAGAAGGCGATATAGTTAATTTAGGATGCCAATATGGAATATTACAAAAGTCAGGGACCTGGTTTTCCTATAATGATAGGCAATTAGGTCAGGGGAAGGAAAATACAAAAATATTCCTATTAGAAAATCCTCAATTGGCCAGTGAAATTGAAAAGAAAATATTAAAAGCAGCAAATTTACCCAATTTAGAAAATGATTTCCAAGATGAGCGAGAACTACCGAATAACTGATATTCAGGTTAAGAAAAGCAATATAAATAAGATAAGATTATTTATAAACGATCAATTTTTTATTGAAACTGATGATAATGTTATAAGAGAGTTAGATTTATACATTGGTAAAATAGTTTCCAAAAAAGTTCTTGTTAGTATTGAACAACGAAATGAAGTATCAAAAGCCAGAAATGAGGCTATTAGGTTTTTATCCTACAGACCTCGCTCTGAATGGGAAGTCAGGAGAAAATTAGAAGAAAAAAAATTCCCGCATAATATTATTGAAAATATTATTGGTTGGTTAAAAGACAAAAATCTTATTAATGATAGGGAATTTTCCTTACAGTGGTTAAAGTATCAGGTAAATAAAAAACCATCCGGAAAGATTAAATTAAAAAACGAACTATACAAAAAGAGAATTAACAGAAAAATTATTGAGAGTGTGATTGATTCATTTTTTAAACAAGATAATGATGAATTAGAATTAGCTTACCAACTGATTGAGAAAAAAAGTAATTCTCTTCGATCGAAGAATATAAAATTAGAACCCAAAAAAGTTCTTAATTTATTAAAAAGCCAGGGCTTCTCTCCTCAGATAATACAACAAATTTATGAGGAAAGGTTTGAAAACAAGGATACTTTTTGATAAAAATAAATCATCAATTTATGCAAATATATCCCTAATGATAGTTAAATTTGACTTTTATAATAGTAAGAGATAAAATATTTAAGCTAATTATATTCTTATGCTTAGGCAAAAAGAGGATTTGTTATAAAAAATAGTAAAGACAAGAAGATATTGTAGAGAATTAAGAAATATTGATTTTGTTTTTTATTCAGGGGTTCTCAAGGTGAAGTATTCCCTTGAATATCTTGTTTGCCAAACAAGATAGATTTTCATTAAAAGATATTTTCTTTGAGGGGTTTCAGGGGGGCGAAGCCCGCTGATTATCTTGTTTTAATTCTGGTATTCTAAAATTCATCAATAGTATGTTTCAGATATTTTTTTACAAATTTGATAAATAATAAATTTTACTAATTTAGTCAAAGATATTTTTGTACCTTTTAAATTGAATAGGGGGTGAAAGCCATTAATATTTATATTATATCTATTACCGTTATTTTAATTGGTATACTAATAGGCTATTTCTTAGCCAATTTTATAGCAAAAACTAAATTATCTAATGCAGATGAAACTGCTAAAAAGATAATTGAAAATGCTAAAAAAGAAGCGGAATCAATTAAAAAAGAAGCTCAATTACAAGCAAAGGAAGAATCTTATCAAATTATCAAGAGAAGTGAATTAGAATGCCAACAAAAAAGAAATAAATTAGAGAGCATAAATGAACAATTAATTCAAAAAAGTAATAGTTTAGTACAAAAGATAGAACTGATCGAAAACAAACAGAAACAAATAGAGGTCAAAGAAAAAGAAGTAGAACAAAAATTAAAAGAAGCTGATCAGCTCTATCAAAAACAAAAAGATGAATTATTAAGAATATCAAGGCTGAATACCGAAGAAGCTAAGCAAGATTTACTTAGTAGGCTGGAAAAAGAAGTGAGTCATGAAGCAGGGAAGATTATCAAAAGTATTGAAGATCAAGCTAAAGAAGAGGCTGAAAAAAAGGCACAAAACATTATATCCCTTGCCATTCAACGTTATTCATCCGAATATACTGTTGAATCAACAATATCTGTGGTTCCTCTTCCCAATGAAGACATGAAAGGAAGAATAATTGGAAGAGAAGGCAGAAACATTCGTACTTTTGAACGAATAGCAGGAGTTGACCTCATTGTTGATGATACGCCAGAGGCGGTAATTATCTCAGGTTTTGATCCAATAAGACGTGAAATTGCCAGAATTGCCTTAGAAAAATTGATTACAGATGGTAGGATACAACCGGCTAGAATTGAGGAAGTGATAGAAAATTCAAAGAAGATTGTAGAAAATAACATCAAAGAAGAGGGTGAGAAGGCTATCTTTGAAACAAATGTTAGAAATTTAAATCCAAAATTAATTACCATATTAGGTAAATTAAAGTATAGAACAAGTTATGGTCAAAATGTATTACAACATTCTAAAGAAGTTGCTTATTTTGCAGGAATTATGGCTGATGAACTTGGGTTAAATTCTAACTTATGTCGAAGAGCTGGACTTCTTCATGATATTGGTAAATCTGCAGATATGGAAATAGAAGGACCACATGCCTTAATAGGTGCAGATATTGCTAGAAAGAATGGAGAATCTCCTAAAATAATTAATGCTATCGCGGCTCATCATGAGGATGAAAAACCTGAATCTATTGAGGCAATTCTAATTCAAGCTGCTGATGCTATCTCTGCCTCTAGACCCGGTGCTCGGAGAGAGATGTTGGAGACTTACATCAAAAGGTTACATCAATTAGAGGAGATAGCAAATTCATTCGAAGGAGTAGAAAAATCCTATGCCATTCAAGCAGGCCGTGAAATTAGAATCATTGTAAATCCAGTAGAAATAGATGATTATCTTGCTGCCAAGCTTTCCAGGGATATATCTAAAAAGGTTGAAAAAAATATTGATTATCCAGGTCAAATAAAAGTAAATGTTATTAGAGAAACCCGTTCAGTAGAATACGCAAAATAAATTATGGGAGTATAATTAAGCTTAACAACAGAATTATTACAGAAAAAAGAGAAGGGGGTATATGAAAATATAACTCCTTCTCTTTTTATAATTTTATAAATATCGAAAATTCTCTGTCAAATAATATTTATATACTTATAGAATTCAATTATAGAATTCAATCTAATCTAATGAAAAAATAACAATAGTGGTAAAAAATGGCTTTTAATAAGAATTATTTTATTAAAACATTCGGTTGCCAGATGAATGTGAATGACTCAGAGTTTTTGGCAGGTCAGCTGGAAGAGATGGATTATGTGGTGACACAAGATATAAACCAGGCTGATATAATCATCTTAAATACCTGCTGTGTTAGGGAAAAAGTAGAACAAAAAATTTATAGTTTAGCAGGTATTATCAAGCAGATGAAAATAGAAAAACCAGAACTAATTTTGGGAATTTGTGGTTGTCTGGCTCAAAAGGAAGCAGAAAATATTCAAAAGAAGATGCCCTGGGTTGATTTAATATTCGGACCTTCTCAAATAACTTCTTTTAAGGATATTTTAGAATTATATTACCAAAATAAGAAAAAGGAAACTATTGTTTCTTGCGACAATAGAAAATCATGGCAATTGGCAAATATACCGATAAAATATAATAAACCTTTTACTGCGTATCTACAAATTATGAAAGGATGTAATAATTTTTGTTCTTATTGTATTGTTCCTTATACCAGAGGTCCAGAAGAGAGCAGATCTATTGAAGAGATATTAGGAGAATTAAAAACATTAGTGAAGCTCAATTATAAAGAAGTCATGTTATTAGGACAGAATGTGAATTCTTATGGAAATGATCTGAGTAACAAAGATAATTTTTTAACATTACTAAAAAGAGTTAATGATATATCTGGCATCGAAAGAATCAGATTCACTACTTCACATCCTAAAGATTTTAATCTTGATTTGATTAAGATAATTAAAGATAGTAATAAAATTTGTGAGCATATTCATTTACCTCTTCAATCTGGTTCAGACAAAATATTAAAAAAAATGAATAGAAAATACAATATGCAACAATATTATAATATTATTAATTATATTAGAAAATATATTCCTGAAGCAAGTATTACCACTGATGTAATGGTTGGATTTCCGGGGGAAACAGAAGAGGATTTCGAAGAAACAATTAGGGCTTTTCAAAACATTCAATTTGATTCTGCTTATACTTTTATTTATTCTAATCGTGAACAGACTCTATCCTCTTTTTTTGAAGATCAAGTACCTCTTTTAATTAAGAAAAAAAGATTATGGAGATTAATAGAGCTACAAAAATATATATCAAACATGATAAATCAGACTATAGTAGGTAAAACATTAGAAATAATGGTTGAAAATAAATCCAAAAAGGGTATAGAAGATCAATATTGGGGGAAAACCAGAACAAATAAGATAGTTGTTTTTTCTTACCCTCATAACGATAATCTATTGGGTAAATTTGCCTATGTAAAAATAAAAAAAGCAGATGCTTATAACTTATTTGGAGATATAGTTGAAATTAAATTTAAATAAAATCATTATTTTAACTGGCCCCACCGCTAGCGGAAAGACTGAGATATCTATTAAAATTGCCCGGCTAATACCTGATATTGAAATTATTTCTGCCGATTCAATGCAGATCTATAAATATTTGAATATCGGCACCGATAAACCACCCCAGGACATTTTAAAGAAGTATAAACATCATGGTATTGATTTGATTGAACCTTCAGAAAGTTATGATGTTAAGCAATACACCGATCAAGCGCATAAATATATTTTAGATATTATTTCTCGAAAGAAAAAACCTATTATTGTCGGAGGGAGTGGACTTTATATTAAATCACTTATAGAGCCATTATTTTATGGTCCTGGTAGAAACCAAAATATTAGAGACCAATTAGCTAAAATAGCACAAGAAAAGGGTAATCTTTTTTTATATGAGAAACTTAAGGAACATGACTTTGAATATGCGCAAAAAATAAATGTTAATGATACCCAAAGAATAATAAGAGCTCTGGAGGTATTTTTTACAACTGGTAAACCTATCTCATTTTATCATAAGAGAAAAAATGATAATCATTCTGAAAAGAACTATCATTTTTGCATTATATGTATTTCCATGGATCGCAGAAAATTATATAAAAGAATTGATGACCGTGTTTCAAAAATGATTGAAAAGGGATTGATAGAAGAAACTAGAGCAATAATGGAAAAATATCAAAATTATAACTTGAATGCCTTACAAGGATTAAGTTATAAACATATAATATCTCATTTAGAAGGAAAAATAACAAAAGATGAAGCTATTGAAAAAATAAAGAAAGATTCTCGTAATTTTGCCAAAAGACAATTAAGCTGGTTTAAAAATCAATTAAAGATAGATTATTGGCTAAATATTGACCAATATATAAATATTGATAAATGTGTAGAAGACATAGTAAAGATAATGAGAGAAGAGGGTTATTAAATTTTAAGAATGACAAAATATCACCAATATAATAGTTCCGATAATATATCTTATGTAAAGTAATTTTGATTTACAATTAAGGATTGGTAATTCTTATTTCTTTTAGGATATTTTTGACATTATTTATTTTTGGTTATTTAATAATTAAAAATTTTTAAATTTATTTTAAAAAAATTCTCGAAAACTTTTTTTTGTTAGATTACTTTTTTATATCTACATCTTTTTTATTAATAATTTTTTTAAGACTATTTTTTCCAAAATGCTGGCACTAGTAAAACAAGAACGGTATAAATTTCCAAACGACCTAAAAGCATACAAATGATTAGCGTTAGCTTACCCAGAGGAGAAATTATGGCATAATTCTGGGCGGGGCCAACTAATCCTAATCCTGGTCCTACACCCCCTAAAGTAGCTGCCACCGCACCTATCGCGCTGGGGATGTCTAAACCGGTGGCAGTAATAATAAATACTCCGATAACAAAAACGAATACGTATAAAAGAAAAAAAGATCTTATGCTTTGCATAATATCATCGGAAATAACTTTACCTCCCAATTTAATAGGAATAATCGCATTAGGATGTAATAACTTATCGAAACTCTGTTTTAACTGTTTGAGTAGGAGTAATAGACGAACACTTTTAATAGCCCCAGCAGTAGAGCCGACACATCCACCTAAAAACATTAATAAAACCAGAATAAGTTGAGAAAAGTGTGGCCATAGACCGTAATCAGTAGTCACAAAACCAGTTGTGGTAACAATGGAAATAACTTGAAAGGAGGCATATCTTAAAGCTTTGACTATCGAGTCATAAATAGAGAATCTAAGCTGTAAAGTAACTAATATTATGGAAATTAAGACCACAGATATGAAAAATACAAATTCCTCATTTTTGAAGTAAACTTTTCTGTTTCCATGGAAAAACTTATAATGCAAACTAAAATTAACCGCCGAAATAAACATGAATATCATTATAATAACTTCAAAAATAACATTATCGTAGTAAGCAATACTGACATTTTTATGGTTAAAACCTCCCGTGGGCACCGTACCAAAGGTATTAATAATGGCATCAAATAAAGGCATACCAAATACATACAAACAAACAATTTCTCCCAAGGTAATAAAAACATAAATTATCCATATGGTCTTCGCGGTTTCAACCATTCTGGGCTTTATTTTGTCAAGTTCATATCCAGGAAATTCAGATTTGGCCAATCTCATTCCGCTCACTCCCAGTAAAGGTAACAAAGCAACCACTAATAAAATAATGCCCATACCACCTATCCATTGTATTTCATTCCGCCAAAGTAAAATAGAAAGCGGGTTAGATTCGATATTTGTTATTATAGTAGCTCCGGTAGCGGTATATCCAGACATACATTCAAAATAAGCATTGAGAAAATTAGGAATAGTCTTGGTTAAAAGGAAAGGAATGGTACTGAACCCAGCAACAAATATCCATGCAAGTGTAGTAATAAGATAGCTTTCTCTATTTTCAATAGAATTTTTAAAGGGACATATTTTATTTAAAATAAAGCCTGCTAAAAAGGTAATAATGATAGACCATATAAATGCACTAGATGAACTCTTTTCATTATAATAGAGGGCACATAAAAGAGGGAAAATCATTAATGCGCTAAGGTACATTAACAATTTACCCAACATATTTCCAATAATTTTGAAGTTCATTTATAAGAAAAACCCCGATAGTTTTATTTGTTAGACATTCACCCAGCAGTTATTATATCGAGGATCTTATAAAGAAAGTATAAATATTTTAATATAACATATAAAGATTGTATAAAAGTATCAGGAAAAATTTGGTATTAGGATATTTCAGTAAAGCGGTATCCAATTCCTACTTCAGTAAAAATATACCTCGGTTTTGCAGGATTTTTTTCCAGTTTTCTCCGGATATTAGCCATAAATACTCTCAAGGATTGCACATCACTATCCAAATAAGTACCCCATATTTCTTTTAATATATATTTGTGGGTTAATACTTTACCAGAATTTTTCATAAGTAAAGTTAAAATATTATACTCCATTGGGGTAAAATGCATATCTTTTCCTTCTAATGTTACTTTGTGTTTTTCTAAGTCAACCTCTAAATCAGCAACCTTATATACCCTCGGAATATTATCTTTTTTATTACTACCATTGTAATGACGGAATACTACTCGGATGCGGGCTAACAACTCTTTAATGCTAAATGGCTTGGTAAGATAGTCATCAGCCCCGGCATCTAAGGCTTCTACTTTTTCGCTGTCTTGATCTCTAGCTGATACCACTATAATAGGAATATCCGAGAATTCGCGTACCTGCCTTATGAGGTCTATTCCATCCATATCAGGTAAACCTAAATCTAAAATGATGGCACAGAGGTTTTGACTGGCAGCAATTAAGTTTAGTGCTTCCTCACCAGAAGCTGCTTCAACACAGTCATATTTTTGAGATTTTAGTGAAAAGTTAATAAACTTGCGTATTTTTTTATCATCTTCAATTATTAAAAACATCATTTGCCTTCGATAACCTTGTTTTTTTATATTCAGATATTTAAATAAAATCTAAATGTAGAACCTTTTCCCCTATTATTTTCCGCAAAAATTTCACCACCGTGAAAATTTACAATTGCCTTACAAATAGAAAGTCCTAGTCCAATTCCATGTTTTGCATCTATATAAGAATTGGGAGCAACAAAAAACATGTCAAATAAATTTGGTATATCTTTGGGATTTATTCCGGTACCATTATCGCTTACTTCAAACCAGGCTTTATTATCATTTGTTCGAACTGATACTTTTATTTCATCAGATGGTATGGTATGTTTAATCTAGCGGGAACTCCCCGCCTGTAAAGGTGGGGATGAGAGCAAGTTCCCGACAAATCGGGACAGACATTAGTCTGTAAAAGTGAGTGCCACGTCTGTAAAGACGTGGGAGTCTACTAGCATTATCCATTAGATTTATAAGAACCTGGATAATCAGTTTACCATCCATAGGGATAAATAATACTTTATCAGGAATAGAAGTTGATATTTTGTAGTTAGGTGCATATTTTGAAATACGATCAACTGCTTCTGCTACAATTTCTTCAACAGCTTCAGGTTTAACATTGATTGCTAAACGCCCTTCTTGAATCCTGGTTAAGCTTAAAATATTTTCAATAAGCCTAATAAGCCAAACGGAATCTTCATAGATGCCCTGCACCAGACTAATGTTTTCTTCATCTTCTAGGTTTTGTAATAACATTTCTGCGGCTCCAGTTATGCTAGTGAGAGGAGTCCTTAAATCATGTGAAATCGCTCGAAGGAGATTGCTCTTAAATCGCTCCTTCTCTGTTTCAGCTCTAGCAGCTTCTCTTTCAGAGGTAATAATTTCTCTTTGTATGGCAATAGTAATCTGCATAATAATAGAATCTAAAAGAAATTTGGTCTCTTCATTCATGCCCTGCAATTCTCTTGGCAAACAAATATACCCTTCACATTTCTCGCGAACAGTAATGGGAAAGGTATAATGATTTGAGGTTATGGCTTTAATATCTTCTAAGTTAATATCCTTCATAATAATTCCATATCCAGATACTGCAGGTGCTATTTTCTTAACGGTATTGTCATTTCGATTTATTAGGATGAACATTACATCACTCTTTAAAAATTCTGACAGACATTGCACTGAAACACAGGCAACTTCTGTGACCCCAACAGTTTTAGCTAAAGCAGCGGTTATCTCGTATAAAGTTTGTGCTTGCTTTTCCCTTTTATTGGCAAGTTCTTTGGAATATATTAATTTACTGGTTAGGGCGCTGGTAAAGATAGCTACAATCAGTAATATTACAAATGTAAATATGTAGGTAGTGTCATCTACATTAAAGGTATATAAAGGCTGGGTAAAGAAAAAATTGAAGGAAAGCATAGAAATTACTGAGGCTACAATTCCATAAGTATAACCTTTTGTATAGCGAGAAGTTAGCAATACAGATAAGATATATACTAAAACAAAATTAACTTCGGTAAATCCCCAATGTTGGATTAGCAAAGATATAAGTGTAGCAGTTATATTAAGTCCAATAGTAATTGCCCAATATATCATTATTGTTCTATTAAATTTTTTTAGCTTTACAGTAAACATTTATTCTTCATATTAAATTATTTCTTAACATAAAAAATAATAAATATATTATTTGATATAGATTTATATTCATAATTCTGATGAAGTTTCATAGATTTATTAGTTTTTAATCTATATAATAAATAATTTTCTTTATTTCATATAAATAAATATTTTCAATATTTTATCAATATTTTATCAATATTATTTCAGTATGTTTTCAAGATAAAATATATTAATTTAGCAAGTTAAGTGGAGAGCGGCAACCTTTTTTGAGCAACTTTCATTATTATAAATTTCACATGCTTCTTTTGTTTTTTCGACAATTATATTTCTAATACCATATTTATTTAATTCTTGAATTAAAGTATTTTCAATATGCATTAAACCATACATGCCGGTACCAATAATTAAAACATCAGGTTTATATTTAATAATACTTTCTAAATCTGATATTTTTAAAAAATGCCCTTCTCCCCTCCACCAGTTATCTTGAACAAAATCAGGAAAAACAATAACATCTGAATAATATGATAAACCACTAATTATTATTTTACCAAATTGATATTTTTCAATCACATTCATATTTAACCACTACATAAAAGAATAAGGATAATAAATTTAATTTTATAATTTATTGAAAAATTATTGAAGCATAACCAACAACCTGATCATATATACCAGAGACATCGCCCGAGGTAGCATATGTTAGTAATTGTCCTTTAGCTATTCCTAGCTTTTTACAGACTTCTATTACTACAGAGATTGGACCAGGTCCACAAATGGATGCACCGTTC
>JAGPKD010000088.1 GCA_018054125.1 Candidatus Oleihabitans oleiphilus
TCCTTAGAAGGTTATTTTGACTGGTCGGTAAGAGTGGAGGTAAAACCCAACCAAAATATTCAATTGAGTGTGAATCTAAAGAAGGCAAAGAAGACTGGTAGTTTAGAGATTGTCTGTGATGTTGATGATGCCCTAATCTACTTAGATGGTAATTATAATAGAAGAACTTTGGCTAATCAGCCGGTCACCTTAGAAAATATTGAGGAGGGAAATTATGAGTTGCGGATTACCAAAGAGGGCTACTTAGATTATTTTGAAACGGTAAGAATTTATCCTGATCGCACTTACCGCATTAAGGTGAAGATGCAGCCAGAGTACCAGGAAGGATCGCTGGCGGTATACTGTAATGAAAACAATGCCAAGATATTTGTTAACGGGATATACCAGGCAACTACTTCTGCCAATCAGGTCAAGATGATTAACAATTTAAAAGAGGGCTTTTATGAAGTCACCATCATCAAAGACGGATACCATACCTGGATTGAGGATAGCTGGGTCTATCCTGGAGAGACAACTTCTCTCTTTATAGATTTAGTTCGCATTGAAGAGGAATATTAAAGTTATTGAAGTTCAGATAATGATAATAAGATTCAATATCAATAGTGGGAGATTGACTAAGATAAATTGCAAAAATTAAAGGAATAATATAAAGACCGTCCTATAAAAAATCCTGCTTTTACCGGCAATGGTTAACTTGACTTCTCCCCAGTCGAATTCACAGACCTCACCAGGGGCGTATTACTGTCTGATGTAAGCCTCCTGGGACTCCTTCTAATTGAATTTAATTTCCCTAATTTTTAAGGTAAGAGAAAATACCCACAAATTGTTGACAAGAACGGAGAAAGATTAAATTATTGACAAATTAATAGTTTTTTGAATATAATAAAAAAACAATAAAAAATATAAACTTATATAATCATTTTATAGTATCGGAATTTCAAATAATTCCGATACTATAAATATCCTTTCTTAAATAAGGAACAAATATATTCAACACTAATTCCCGCATGTAACTGACCAGTAGAATTATTACCAAAAATAAGAAGGAGGTGTAGTAAAGGAAAGAAAGAAAGTAATTAGATTATCTT
This sequence comes from Candidatus Oleihabitans oleiphilus, assembly GCA_018054125.1. Taxonomy (GTDB): domain Bacteria; phylum Atribacterota; class Phoenicimicrobiia; order Phoenicimicrobiales; family Stramentimicrobiaceae; genus Oleihabitans; species Oleihabitans oleiphilus. The sequence goes on from JAGPKD010000088.1 coordinate 1,089, forward strand.
AAAATATGCTAACTTTTCACAAAACCTAACAGATAATAAAAAATAAATTACTATTTTGGAGGAATAGAAATGAATAATTTTAAGAAAACTTTGCTACTTACTTTAATTGCTCTGACATTCTTATCCTTATTAACATTTACAGTATTTGGGCAGGGTAACTGGAAAATAGGTATAATGACTGGCACGGTTACCCAGGGGGAGGAAGAGTTTAGGGCCGCACAAAATGTTCTTGCCAAATATGGACCAGAACATGTAATAGTTATGACTTATCCGGACAAGTTCATGGATGAACAGGAAACAACCATTGCCAATATGGTAAGTATGGCTTCGGACCCGGATGTAAAAGCATTAGTTATTTGTCAGGCAGTTCCGGGAACATCCCCTGGGATAGACAGTGTGAAGGAGATAAGAGATGATCTTCTTATCATAGTAGCGGTGCCTCATGAGGATCCGCCAGTTATATCAGCAAGAGCTGACATAGTACTGGCGTCGGATGAACTGGGAATGGGTTTGACAATTCCCAATCAAGCAAAGGCTCTGGGAGCAAAAGTACTTGTTCATTATTCCTTCCCCAGGCATATGTCTTATCCACTTCTATCAGCAAGAAGGGAATTAATAAAGAAAACATGCGCTGAGATTGGTCTCGAATTTGTAGATGCTACCTCTCCTGACCCTACCGGTGATGCAGGTATACCAGGATCTCATCAGTTTATACTGGAAGATGTCCCCAGGATGGTGGAAAAATATGGCAAGGATACCGCCTTTTTCAGCACAAACTGCTCGCAGCAGATACCTTTGATCACCGCTGTAGTGGCGACTGGTGCAATCTATCCACAGCCCTGCTGTCCGTCACCTTACCATGGATTCCCCTCAGCCTTGGGAATAGAAATACCGGAAGACAAACAGGGAGATATCGCTTGGGTAGTCCAGGAAATTACCAGAATCATGGCGGAAAAGGGTATGACCGGAAGAACTTCTACCTGGCCAGCGCCGGTTGCTATGATGTTTATTGAAGGGTCAGCAGAATATGCTAAGGATTGGATTGAGGGCAAGTTCACAGAAAAAATGGATTTACCTAGACTGGCAGAAAAATTTAAGGAATATGCTGGCGTTGACATTAATCTGAAAACCCTGGAAGAAGGTGGGGTTACCTATGATAACTATCAAGTAGTATTACTCGATTACCTTATTTTCTAGTTCCTTGAGCCAGGATATTCAAGAACGATAGATTATAGGACAAGGTAGGTAAGGTTGCCAAAAAGGCAACCTTACCTTTTGATTAAATAAGAAGGTATAACTGAATGGAATCAGAGTATGTATTACAAATGAAAAATATCCACAAGGAATATTATGGCAATAAAGTTCTGAAGGGAGTAAATTTGTCAGTTAAGCAAGGTGAGATACATGCCCTTATTGGAGAAAATGGTGCTGGCAAATCAACCCTGATGAATATACTTTTTGGAATGCCAGTCATTTATTCCACGGGTGGATTTTCTGGTGAAATTTACATCAACGGTAAGAAAGAAGATATAAAATCACCATTCGAAGCAATGAAAATGGGTATTGGTATGGTGCATCAGGAGTTTATGCTCATACCCAATTTTACCATTACTGAAAACATAAAACTTAATAGAGAGATTACTCAGGAGAATTATATCAGCAAATTATTTAAAAGTAAAAGACTGGAAACCCTCAATAGCATGGCTATGGCTGAAGATGCCAGAAAAGCACTCAATAGAGTAGGGCTTAATGTTGATGAATGGGTAACAATTGCTGGACTACCTATAGGGTATATGCAGTTTGTAGAAATTGCCAGGGAAATTGACAAAACTGGCCTTAAACTTCTGGTATTTGATGAACCTACTGCGGTACTTACTGAAAGTGAAGCAGGTAATCTTATCTCTGCTATGAAAAGATTAGCTGATACAGGGATAGCTATTCTATTTATTACTCACAGGTTAAGTGAGGTCATGCTAATAGCAGATAATATTACTGTTTTACGTGATGGTGAGTTAGTTGCTCTCAGAAAAAAAAGAGATACAAATGTAATGGAATTAGCTGAAATCATGGTGGGAAGAAAAATAGATTTGAAGGGAAAATCTGAGCAGTTGAGGGGATACCAGAATAAAGATATTATTCTAGAAATAAATAATTTGTATGTTGATATGCCCGGAGAAAGAGTTAACGGGGTAGATTTGAAGATTAACAGAGGTGAAATTTTTGGTATTGGAGGACTTGCCGGTCAAGGCAAGGTTGGGATTGCTAATGGAATTATGGGTCTTTACCCCAGTAAAGGCGATGTTATTTTTAAAGGTGAGAAGCTGGATCTGAATAATACTAAAAGCTCCCTGAACAAAGGTCTTGCCTTTGTTTCTGAGGATAGAAGAGGAGTTGGATTATTATTGGATTCTTCAATAGAACTTAATATTGCACTTACTGCTATGCAGATTAAGAATAAGTTTTTGAAAAAAATAGGATTTATTAGCCAAATGGACAGTAAAGGAATTAGAGAACATACAGAAAGAGCAATAAAAGAGCTGGATATAAGATGTATTAGACCCCAGCAGTTGACCAGACAGCTAAGTGGAGGTAATCAACAGAAGGTATGTGTTGCCAGGGCTTTAACTTTAAATCCAGAAGTATTGTTTGTATCTGAACCTACTCGTGGTATTGATATCGGGGCAAAAAAACTAGTTCTTGATTTACTGTTAAAACTAAATAAAGAATTGGGTATGACGATTATAATGACCTCTAGCGAATTGGTAGAGCTTCGTTCTATTTGTGACAGGATAGCAATTATATCTGGTGGAAAAGTAGAAGGGATACTTAAACCTAGTAATAGTGACCGGGAATTTGGTCTTATGATGGCAGGTGAATATCGAAAGATGCAGAGCAAGGAGGCCAGATATAATGAATGAAATAATTAAAAAATATATAAATATGATCGGTCTTCCTAGACTTATTATTTCACTCCTTTTTATTTTTATTTGTATAACTGCAGTTATTATAGATCTACCGGTCGGTTTACTAGCTTCTGATGTGATCAGGAGATTTGGGATGTTTGGTGTACTAACCCTCGCTATGGTACCAGCTATACAATGTGGTACCGGCCCGAACTTTGCATTACCTATTGGCATTATTTGTGGATTACTGGGTAGCCTTATAACTATTGAGTTTGAGCTTACTTCACCAGTTCTTGGCTATGGTTTTATTTCCGCAGTTCTTATTTCTCTACCTTTTGCCATATTATCAGGCTGGGTATATGGGATACTTCTTAACAAAATCAAAGGTTCTGAAATGTTGGTAGCTACCTATGCTGGTTTTTCAATTGTATCTTTTATGCAGATAGGATGGGTAACTTTACCTTTCAAGCATCCAGAAATGAGGTGGCCAATCGGAAGGGGATTGAGAGTGACAGTTTCTTTAGCTTCCACATTCGGAGAGGTTCTTAACAGGCTATGGGGGTTTAGGATTGGGGGAGTATATATACCTACTGGATTATTACTCTTTTTTTTCGGTTGTTGCGGTCTTTTTTGGCTTTTTTCCAGAAGTAAAAGTGGTATTGAAATGATTACTGCAGGAGCTAACCCTAAATTTGCCGTCGCATCAGGAATCAATGTGGATAAAAACAGGATTGTAGGAACAATTTTATCAACTATTATTGGGGCAGTTGGCATTATCGTTTATTCACTTAGCTTTGGGTACCTGCAACTATACTTAGCACCTCTTTATATGGCTTTCCCTGCTGTTGCGGCAGTCTTGATTGGTGGTGCTTCAATTTCAAAGGTAAATATATCACATGTCATTATCGGAACTTTTTTATTCCAGGGTCTGTTAACTGTTGCTTTACCGGTAGCAAATCAGCTCTTTCCTGAAGGAAATTTATCTGAGGTGCTCAGGATGATAGTGCAGAATGGCATTATACTCTATGCACTTACCAGGATGGAGGGTGAAGCATAATGGCTGAGGTCAATCAAATCAAAATAACTAAAACAAAACTATCAATAAAAATAAAGAGACTTTTATTTGACAATAGCGTTACAATATTGTTTGTTATCATCTGTTTAGCAGGAGTCTATTTTTCGAAATTACCTCTTATATTTATTGTAAATACTTTGTTATCTAGGATAACAAGAAACGCTTTTTTGGTTTTAGCCCTTGTTATTCCTGTTATTGCTGGTTTGGGTCTTAACTTTGGAATCGTTATCGGGGCAATGGCGGGGCAGTTTGCCATCATCATTATTACTCACTATCAGATTGCCGGTTTCCCTGGATTTTTGATGTGTCTTTTGGTAGCAACGCCTATAGCAATTGTTTTTGGGATTTTAACAGCCATGCTACTTAATAGAACAAAAGGCCAAGAAATGATTGCCAGCATGATTGCGGGATTTTTTGCCAATGGAGTCTATCAATTTATTCTTCTTTTTCTAGTTGGAACAGTAATACCTTTAAAGAATCCGGACCTGGTGCTAAGTAGAGGAATCGGTATCAGGAATACCATAGACTTGGCTACTGAAAACGGGCTCAAATATTCTCTCGATAATGTATTTAAATATCCTCTGTTTGATGTTTTAGCAATAATAGCTATAGTAATAATCATTGCTCTCTGTATAGACTATTATTTGAAAAGAAAAAGGGATTATG
>JAGPKD010000012.1 GCA_018054125.1 Candidatus Oleihabitans oleiphilus
AAGTTTAATGAGGAGGGAACTGATGCCCTTCTGGTAGTAGTTAATTTAGACCCTTATTATACCCAATCCGGATGGGTAAAAGTACCTTTATCCGAACTGAGTATCGCACCTGACCAGTCTTTTTTAGCCCATGATCTATTAGGTGGTGGCCAATATATCTGGCATGGTGAATATAATTACGTAGAACTAAATCCTCATGTCCTACCAGCTCATATCTTGAAAATTAAAAAACAGCTCAAAAAAGAAAATCAATTCGATTATTTTATTTAGGAGGGAAGAACACATGCCCAGTGAAGAAGACTTTTCAGCAACACCCTTATGGTATAAGGATGCCATTATCTATGAGGTTCATGTCAAGACTTTTTATGATAAGAATGGTGATGGAATAGGAGATTTTAGAGGACTCACCGAAAAACTCGATTACCTGGAAAGCCTGGGAATTAATGCTATCTGGCTCCTTCCCTTCTTCCCTTCCCCTTTGAAGGACGATGGTTATGATATTTCTGATTATTATAATATTCACCACCAATATGGCAATATGCAGGACTTCAAAAATTTTCTGAGAGAGGCTCATCGCCGGGAAATGAAGGTGATTATTGAACTAGTTTTAAACCATACCTCAGACCAGCATCAATGGTTTCAGAGAGCCCGCAAAAAAAATGCCCCTAAAAAATGGGAAGACTTCTATGTCTGGAGTGACCAACCTAATAAATATTTAGATGCCCGAATCATCTTTCAAGATTTTGAAACCTCTAACTGGACCAGGGATCCGGAAAAGGAAAAGTATTACTGGCACCGTTTCTATTCACATCAACCGGATTTGAATTATGATAACCCAGAAGTACAGAAAGCCATCCTAAAAGTGATTGATTTCTGGATGAAGATGGGTGTAGATGGGATGCGTCTGGATGCCGTTCCCTATCTCTTTGAGCGGGAAGGAACTAATTGTGAAAACCTACCAGAATCGCTGGAATTTTTAAAAAAAATGCGAGCCCATGTTGACCAACATTACCAGAATCGCATGCTGCTGGCAGAAGCCAATCAGTGGCCTGAGGATGCTATTCGTTATTTCGGTAAGGGAGATGCCTGTCATATGGCTTTTCACTTTCCCCTCATGCCCCGTATGTTTATGGCTTTAAGAATGGAAGACCGTTTTCCCATCATCGATATCATGGAACAGACCCCTTCTATTCCCGATAACTGTCAATGGGCACTCTTTTTGAGAAACCATGATGAACTAACCCTGGAGATGGTTACTGATGAGGAGAGGGATTATATGTATCGGGTATACGCCAGGGATGCCACGGCGCGGATCAATTTGGGAATCAGAAGAAGATTGGCGCCTTTACTGGAAAATCATCGCCGAAAAATGGAGATTATGAATATCTTACTTTTTTCTTTGCCTGGCACACCAACCATTTATTACGGCGATGAAATCGGTATGGGTGATAATCATTTCTTAGGAGACCGTGATGGAGTAAGAACACCTATGCAATGGAGTGCAGACCGCAATGCTGGATTTTCCCGGGCTAATCCTCAAAGACTTTACCTACCCGTAATTATTGACCCAGCCTATCATTTTGAGACGGTAAATGTAGAAAACCAGGAACAAAATCTAACCTCTTTTCTCTGGTGGATGAAACGGGTGATCAAGATGCGCAAAGGTTACAAAGCCTTCGGTCGAGGCTCTATTGAGTTCTTACATCCCGATAATCCTAAAATTCTGGCTTTTCTCCGAAAATACGAACAGGAAATCATACTGGTAGTGGTAAATCTCTCCCGCTTCTCCCAGGTAGCGGAATTAGACCTCTCCCGTTATGCTGGCTATACCCCCATTGAAATATTCAGTAAGAATCACTTCCCGGTTATTCAGGAAAAACCTTATGTTATGACTATGGGTTTTCATGATTATTTCTGGTTTATCCTGCAAAAAGAGGAAAAGTCTCTCCTGAAAAAGTCAACTAGAGAAATTCCGGTTATTAAAGCCAATACAGATTGGACCCAGCTATTTAATGAACGAATAAGAGCTAAAGTTGAAAATCAGATTTTACCTTCATTCTTGAAAGAACAACGCTGGTTTGGTAGTAAAGCACAAAAAATATTGAAAATTAATATTATAGAGGCAATTCCAGTAAAGAACGTTAATAGTTTTACGATAGTACTTATTATAAAAGTAAGTTATGCTGCCTCCCCCGAGGAAAACTATCATCTTCCCCTCTCCTTTCTGGAAATGGAGCAAGCTAAAAAACTCTTAAGCGAAAGGCCGCAAGCGGTATTATTTCATTATCAGTCACCAAATCAAGAAGGTCTTATTTATGATGGAGTTTTAGATGGGGAATTTCATCGAACTTTACTACAATTGGTCGCCGGAAGGAAAGTTATTCCAGCAAAAGAAGGTAAATTAAGGGCTTATCCCGGAAAATATTTTAAAAATGTGCGTCAGTTTATAGAAAAATTTGAACGTTCCAACCTACTTAATGTAGAACAGAGTAATTCTTCTATCGTCTATGATCGTCAATTAATTTTTAAATTATTTAGAAAATTAGATGAAGGAACCAATCCTGACCTGGAAATGGTAAGATATATCACCGAAAAAACCGATTATAAGAACGTGCCCGCATTTGCCGGGGCACTAGAATACCAGAAAAAGGACGGTTCTCAAACTACGCTGGGTATCTTGTATCCCTTCGTACCCAGTGAAGGAAGTGCCTGGGATTATGCCCTGGATCAGCTGATTGAATATTACGAAAGAGTTCTCTCTCGGCTGAGTCAGCTAGAAAAACTCCCGGCTCTACCAGCTTCCCTTTTTGAAAAATCTTCAGGCGACCTCTCAGAGATAATACCAGAATTAATAGGAGGCCCTTTTATAGAAATGATCTATCTATTGGGAAAAAGAACGGCCGAACTTCATCAAGCCCTGGCTAGTGCCACTGAAGACCCCGACTTTAAACCAGAACCATTTTCCGTACTTTATCAACGCTCTATTTTTCAATCTATTCAAAGTCTAATTAAAAGAGTGTTTCTTTCCTTAAGAAAAAGTTACAGTCAATACCCGGAAGCAATACAGAATGAGGTAAAAGAAGTTCTTTCTTTAGAATCGAAAATCATCGCTTATTGCCGAGAAATATTAGCTAAGAAGATTGAAAGTAAGAAGATCAGAATACACGGAGATTATCATCTTGGTCAAGTTCTTTACACCGGAAATGATTTTTACATTATTGACTTTGAAGGCGAACCAGCTAAACCTTTAGGAGAAAGAAAACTAAAACGTTCTCCTTTGAGGGATGTAGCAGGGATGTTACGCTCCTTCCATTATGCTGCCTTTACCCCTTTAATCCAAAAGAAGATTGGTGTAGAATTAGAATATGAAAAACTGGAATACTGGGCAAAACTCTGGACTTTCTATATTAGCAAAATCTATCTTAATGCCTATTTAGAATATATTGAACCATATTCCCTTATCCCCAAAGATAGATCAGAAATAAGTAAATTACTGAGTGTCTATCTATTGGAGAAAGCAGTTTATGAAATAGGCTATGAGATGAACAATAGACCTGACTGGCTGACCATACCCTTGAAAGGTATTCTCTTTGAGCTAGGAGCAATTGACCATGAAAAAGGAGAATAAAATAATACCAACCTATTCTATATTTAGTAAAGATGATGTTTTTCTTTTTAATGAAGGTACCCATTATCAATTATACCAACATATGGGCGCCCATCTTGGGGAGGAGAAAGAAGAAAACAAGGTTCATTTCGCGGTCTGGGCTCCCAATGCGGAGGCAGTCTCCGTTATTGGCGATTTTAATAACTGGCAACCTGACTCACACCCCTTAAAACAAATTCATCTGGGTAGTGGTATCTGGGAAGGCACCATTATCAACCTGGATAGAGGAGAAAAATACAAATACCATATTAAATCCCGCTATCAAAATTATAGGGTAGACAAAAGAGACCCTTTTGCCTTTTATGGAGAAAAGCCCCCGGCTACCGCCTCCATAATCTGGGATTTGAGCTACCAATGGCAGGATGGGGATTGGATGGAGAAACGCCAGCAAAAAAATCAACTAAATCAACCTTTTTCTATCTATGAGGTCCACCTTGGCTCCTGGCGGAGAAAATTAAATCCCCAAAATGATTTCCTCAGCTATCGAGAAATCGCTCCCCAGCTGGCTCAATATGTTAAGGATAATGGCTTTACTCATGTAGAATTATTGCCGGTGATGGAGCACCCCTTTTACGGTTCCTGGGGGTATCAGACCATAGGTTATTTTTCTCCTACCAGCCGTTATGGCACCCCGCAAGATTTCATGTATCTGATTGATTTTCTTCATCAGCAGGGTATAGGGGTTATTCTGGATTGGGTTCCTTCTCATTTCCCGGGTGATGAACCTGGGCTAGTCTATTTTGATGGTACTCATCTCTATGAACATGCTGACCCCCGACAGGGATTTCACCCTGATTGGGATAGCTATATCTTCAATTATGGCCGACGGGAGGTACAGGCTTTCTTAATCAGTAGTGCCCTATTCTGGCTGGATTATTATCACGCTGACGGCTTACGGGTAGATGCGGTAGCCTCTATGCTTTATCTTGATTATTCCCGCAAGGAAGGGGAATGGATCCCCAATCGCTTCGGGGGAAGGGAAAATTTAGAGGCCATAGACTTTATCAAAAAACTTAATGAAACAGCTTATTCCTATTTTCCGAATATCCAGATGATTGCCGAAGAATCCACTGCCTGGCCTATGGTTTCTCGACCTACTTATCTGGGCGGCCTTGGTTTTGGTATGAAATGGAATATGGGCTGGATGCATGATACTTTATCTTATTTTTCCCGAGACCCTATTTATCGTAAATATCACCATCAGGAACTGACCTTCAGTCTGTGGTATGCTTTTAATGAAAACTTCATTCTTTCTCTATCTCATGATGAAGTAACCCAGGGTAAAAGATCCTTATTGGAAAAGATGCCGGGGGATGACTGGCAGAAATTTGCTAATTTACGTCTACTTTTCGGTTATATGTTTGCTCATCCCGGCAAAAAATTACTCTTTATGGGTAGCGAATTTGGCCAAAGGAAGGAATGGCAACACGATCTTTCCTTAGATTGGCCTTTACTGAACAGGCCTGATCATCAAGGAATACAAAAATGGATTAAAGATCTGAACCACTTTTACCAGCAGGAAAAGGCTCTCTACGAAGTCGATTTTGAAAATGCTGGGTTTCAATGGATTGAAAGTAACGATTGGGAGCATAGTGTGCTCATTTTTTTGAGAAAAAACAGGAATGGCCAGGAAAAAATACTAATTGTCTGTAATTTTGTCCCCACACCATGGTATAATTACCGTGTTGGAGTCCCTGAAAAAGGCACCTGGCAGGAATGCTTAAACAGTGATGCCTCTACCTACGGTGGTAGTGGTCATGGCAACCTGGGTAAAGTAAAGACTATACCTATCCCCATCCACGGAAATGATTACTCAGTAAATATTACTATTCCGCCACTAAGTATTATTTTCTTCAAAAAGCAGAAAACATAATCTTAATAGCTTATTATAAAAGGAGTAGTCCAAGATGAACAATAATAAATTCATCTGTATTCACGGTCATTTTTACCAGCCATCTCGGGAAAATCCCTGGTTAGAAGACATTGAATTACAGGATTCCGCTTATCCCTTTCACGACTGGAATGAAAAAGTTTCCGAAGAATGTTACAAGGCCAACACTGCCTCTCGTATCCTGGACGAAGAAGGTGATATTGTTCGCATTGTCAACAATTACACCTGGATCAACTTTAATTTTGGTCCCACCCTTCTCTCCTGGATGAAAAAACACCAACCAGATACTTATCAAGTAATTTTGGAGGCAGATAAAGTGAGCCAGGAAAGGTTTAGTGGTCACGGCTCAGCTATTGCTCAACCCTATAATCATATGATTATGCCTCTGGCCAACAAACAGGATAAATATACTCAGGTTTACTGGGGAATAAAAGATTTTCAGTCACGTTTTGGAAGGGATCCGGAGGGTATGTGGCTACCTGAGACAGCAGTTGATTATGAAACATTAGAAATCCTGGCTGAATTGGGTATTAAATATACCATTCTTACTCCTCATCAAGCTAGCAGGATAAGAAAAATGGAAAAAGAGGCACCCTGGCAAGAAATCGAAGCAGTCAATATTAATTTCCGGTTACCCTACCGCTGTCCTTTACCTTCTGGTAAGTCAATAAATATTTTTTTCTTTAACGGGATTCTGACTAATGAAGTCAGCTTTGGAGACTTATTACGTGATGGCAAAAAATTTGCCCATAAATTACTGAGTTATTTTTCCGCAGAACAAGAAAACCAACAGCCAGAACTTGTTCATATCGCTACTGATGGGGAGACCTTCGGTCATCATCACCGCTTTGGCGATATGGCTTTATCCTTCTGTCTAAATTATATTGAAGAAAACAAACTGGCTAAGATAACCAATTATGGAGAATATCTAGAATTACATCCACCTGCCTTCGAAGTAGAGATTTTAGAAAATACTTCCTGGAGTTGTGTCCATGGAGTTGAGCGCTGGCGTAATAATTGTGGCTGTCAAACTGGAACACACCCCGATTGGCAACAAAAATGGCGAAAACCACTTAGAGAGGCGATGGACTGGCTACGAGATCAGGCTCTTCCACTCTTTGAAAAAGGTGCATCAGTATATTTTAAAGATGTCTGGCAAGCTAGAAATGAATACATCACTGTCATTCTTGAGCGTAGCCCGGAACGTATTCAAAATTTCTTAGAAAAATTCGCCAGTCACTCTCTCAGTAAAGAAGAAACAATTCGAGCTATAAAATACCTGGAAACACAACGAAATGCTATGCTAATGTATACCAGCTGTGGCTGGTTTTTTGATGAAATATCCAGAATAGAACCAGTACAGATTATGAAGTATGCTGCCCGCTGTATGCAGCTGATAAAAGAACTTGATTCTATCGACTTAGAATCAGAATATATAAATAAATTAACCCAGGCACCTAGTAATGTTCCTTATTACGAAAATGGGGCTAAGGTTTATCAATTGCTGGTCAAACCAGCTATTATCGATTTACTCAGGGTGGGAGCTCACTATGCCATCTCTTCCTTATTTAACGGAAGACAAAAAAATATTTATGCTTACCAAATTCTGGAGAGTGAAATGGAATGCCAACAAAAAGGTCAATTAAAAATGGCTCTTGGTCGGGCCACTATCCAATCGGAAGTTACCATTGAAGAAGATCAAATCAGCTTTGCCGTGCTTCATCTGGGTGACCACAATGTAAATGGGGGTGTACGGCGATACCAGAATGAACAGGTTTATCAGGAAATGGTTCAAGAAATTAACACTGCTTTTGATCAAGCCAATATCCCAGATGTTATTCGATTGATGGATAAACATTTCCAGACCAATAGCTACTCTCTCTGGCATCTATTTAAAGACGAACAGAGAAAGGTTATCCAAAAAATACTTCAACCCAACCTGGAAGAGGCAGAAAGAAGTATAAAACAGATTTATACTGATAACTATACTATTATGCATTTTCTGAAACAGCTTAATGTTCCTATCCCTCAATCTTTGTTACTTATTACCCGACAGGCTATTAATCTGGAGTTTAACCATCTATTCTCTGAGAAAGATCTAGATTTAGAGAGACTGGAAAATCTCCTCCAGGAGATTAAGGGCTGGTCTGTTGATATTGATAAAATTACTCTGGGGTTTAAGATTGAAGGCTGGGCAAATCAAGCAATGGAAGAACTAGAAAAACAGCCCCATAATATTGATTTTATCTGCTCAATTAGCGGTGTTTTGACTAAACTGGAAAAAATAGATGTCGCATTTTATCCCTGGAAAGCCCAAAATATTTACTTTAAGATGAAACAGGAATTAATTTCTTCTTTCCAAAAAAGGGCTGATGAGGGAGATGAGAAGGCCAAATTATGGTTAGAAGAATTTAAAAAATTAGGGGTAATGCTCAATATAGGTGTATCTTAAAGGGGAACTAAAAGAATGATAAAGTATCGTAGTAGCGGTCTACTATTGCCCATTTTCTCACTACCTTCCAGGTTTGGCCTTGGGGATTTAGGAAAAGAGGCTTATCAGTTTGCCGAACTGCTCTCTACTAGTAAACAGTATTTCTGGCAAATACTCCCTTTAAATCCTACCAAATTGGAACATGGTAATTCGCCTTATCATTCCTGTTCTGCCTTTGCCGGCAATCCCCTCTTGATCAGTCCCGAACTACTTTATCAAGACGGCTTATTAAAAAAAAGTGATCTGGAAAGTTATTATCTACCTGAAAAATCGGAGATAGATTTTGTTAGAGTATATCCCTTAAAACAAAACCTTCTCCAGAAAGCCTGTGCTATTTTTCCTCAACTGCCAAAATTAACCCAGGAATTTGACGATTTCTGCTATGAGCAATCTTTCTGGCTGGATGACTATGCCCTCTTTGAGGCTTTATGTCACCAATTTCCCAGTAAACCATGGAACAAGTGGCCTATCTCAATAAGGGACCGAGATAAAAATACTCTGACAGAATTCAGAAAAAAAAGGTCGGAAGAACTTAAGAAATACAAAATTATCCAGTTTCTCTTTTTTAGACAATGGTCTAAATTTAAAAAATACAGTTCTGCAAAAAATATTAAGATTATTGGAGATATGCCCATCTATGTTACCTATCATAGTGCGGAGGCCTGGTCTCATCCTGAACTTTTTAAACTGGATAAGAATAAAGGTCTGCTTTATCAAGCGGGTGTTCCACCGGACTACTTTAGTACAACCGGGCAGCTGTGGGGAAATCCGGTCTATCGATGGTCAGCACATCGTAAAGAAGATTTTTACTGGTGGAAAAAACGTATCGCTCATAATCTAGCAATGTTTGACTTATTACGAATTGACCATTTTCGAGGACTGGTAGCATACTGGGAAATAGCGGCAGGAGAGAAAACCGCTATTCACGGAAAATGGGTAAAAGGAGGAGGGAAAGTTTTCTTCCAAATGTTAAAACAAGAATTTCCTGAACCACCCTTTATTGCCGAAGATTTAGGCGTTATCACCGAAGATGTGGTGCAGGTAATGAATCAACTTGATTTACCAGGTATGCGGGTATTACTCTTTGCCTTTGATGAGAGTTTCCCCTACAGTCTTCATTTACCACATAATCATATAGCAAATTGTGTAGTATATACTGGAACTCATGACAATAATACTATCAAAGGCTGGTGGCAGAATGAAATAAAGCCTATCCAAAAGAGGTTACTGGAGAAATATCTGGGCAAAACAGTCCGAACTGCTAATTTACACTGGGACCTCATCAGAATGGCTCAAGCCTCAGTAGCAAATTTAGCCATCACTCCTGTTCAGGATATTCTGGGATTAGGAGCAAAAGCTAGAATCAATAATCCTGCTCAAACCCATTCCAACTGGCAATGGCGCCTAACCACAAAACAGATACCTATATTACAAAATGAAGCTTTACCAAAATTAAAAGAGCTAACCCAAACTTACGGTAGAGCAAAACTTTAAGGTATTCTTTTATATTTTATTTGCCTTTTTCAAGATAGTCAGGGAAATTTTTTCCCTTGAAATCCCCTTTATCTCTTCTATATCAATCTTATCATTCTCACTAAGCGATAAGAATATATTACTTAATATCACCTTATTATATCTTGTCTTTTAAAATCTTTTATAACAAATAAATTCCTTATCTAGAGGTATAGGAATTATTGAAATTCCTATACCTCTAGATATTCTGTCAGATAGTTAGCTGTTAGCTTTAATTTATTGTTTTTCTAAAACCTCTAAAGGTGCAGTAGCTCGAGAACCTTTATCTCCAATAGCTTCAATAGTATAGACACCGGGCTTCAGCATGACTGTCGGGATTCCACCTTCGGGTTTTAGCTTAAAAGCTCCATATTCATTAACTGTTACAAATCCTCCGGTATTTGCTTTAGCAAAAACAAAAGGAACTTCATCCACGGTCATGATTATCTTCACTTTTTCTCCCGGGATAAATCCAGCACCATAAAAAATCAACTTAGTTCCTGGCTCTCCACTTAGAGGCGTTACCACCAAACTAGGTGCTTTATCTTCTGCAGCAAAAACCATTCCAACAGAGAAAGTTGCCATTACCAAAAATACAGTAATTAGTAGAATGCTTAATTTTTTCCAACATCTCATTTTTCATCACCTCCTATTTATCATTAAAAGCTATTCCCTCTAATTAATAATTGGTTCATCATTACTTTTTACTCTCTGGTGGAATAAAACGTTCTGGAACATCAATCCCATTTTCTAAACAATATCTGTATAAACCTGCATGGATTGGAATTTCTCCACCTGGTGCTACCAACTTGAAGTAGTCATTAATAGGATCCCATCCCGATATTCCAGGATATGCTGCTGCAACTTCATCAAAACCTTCTACATAAGCCTTTACAATTTCATAACCAACTTCTTCTGGTAAATTGGAGGAGGTAACTGCTCCTACTACTTGTGCTTCTTCCATTATAGCTGGATTATCTGGCAGTTCTAAAATACTACCTGCTGGTGTTTCAAAAAACAGGATATACGGGTATGCTGCTCTTATCTTTTCTATATCATCTTCACTATAACCAATAGCTGCCAGGGGAGTCCTTAAATTTACTTCAATTAAAGCAGCATCTAAAGATGTTAATCCGCTAGATTTTTGCAATCCAACAATACGACCCTGGCTTAATAAATCAATAGCATCCCCCAGAGCTGCCGGAACAATATCTATACCGGTTCCTAAAACTTTATCAAAATTGATAAAATTAGTGGTACCAGATGCTCCTGGTATACCTGGAGAGAATTTTTTACCTCCTAGGTCCTTAAACGTCTTTATCCCGGAATCTGCTCTAACATAGAGTCTGTTTACAATTGCATTTCTCAAAAATAACCACCTGATTGGCTCCCAGCCTTCACCTTCAAAATTACTTATTCCCTTATATAACTGCATGGCAGCGGCAGAATCTACGCATAGAGCAAAATCAAAGGTCCCTTCTTTGACTCTTCTCAAATTATCCAGTGCTGCTCCACTTTCAATAACGGTAGTTATGATGTTATTATCTGCTTTATTGATGACTGAAGCAGTTGCAACACACCAGGCGTATAATCCAGACGTTGAAGAAGTACTACCCATATTTAAATAGATAGTTTCCTGGGCTGAAACATTTCCCATTACTAAGCTAAACATCAGGATTAAGAGAAGTACAAAAACCAATCCATTCCTTCTACTTTTTTTCATTTTTATTCACCTCCTTTCTCTTATTATTTTTTCCCAAATATTATTTGATTATTCTTAAAGTATTTCATAAATATCTGGAAAATAATTCTAAGCTTTTTCTGGCTTTGACATTTCTAACCTCTTCCTCATTAAACGTAGGTAGAGTAGAACTGGTATAACAATTACTGCGCCAATGATAGATAAAATATGACTGGGACACATAAGTAAAATACCACTCCCTACAATTATAACCCGAAATACTGTACTTAAATGGCTTTGAATACTACCAAAAAAACCATAGGCCATTAGTATTGCTCCAAAAAAAGCAGTTCCTGCATAGGTTACCACAGAAAAAATATCACTACGACCTACCAGAGCAGGGTTAAGCACAAAAAAGTAGGGAATAATAAAAGCAACAATACCAAGTTTCACTGATATTAGAGCAGTTTTAAACCAATTTCCTTTAGAAATTCCAGCAGCAACAATAGCCTGTGTACAGGTAGGAGGAGTTACTCCACCTAAAATTGCCCAGTAAATAAAGAATAAATGCAGGGCTATCTGGTCAACTCCCAATCTTATAAGTGATGGAGCAAGTATGGAAATAGACAATACATAAGTGGGGACTACTGGCAGAGAGGTTCCTAAAATAAAAGGGATAATAGTGGCAATAAATAGTGCTAACAATAAATGGTTTCCCCCTAGCTCAAAAATTACAGAACTCAGTTTGGGAGCTATACCAGTAATCCCAATCATATTAACCAGAATATTTACAGATACTAATATTGGTACAATTTTGGCAAGCTGTAATCCACCTTCACTTAATCCGTCTCTTATCATTATTAACGTATCTTTTATACCCGATAGAGAAAGGTTAAAAAGTAAGAATATTACAATAACAGAAACACAAGCGTAAAATCCAGCAAAAATTAAAGCTCTACCTATAGCAATATAATATAATAGAACACCCAAAGGAATAATTAAAGAGGCTATACTTTTAAATTTTAAAATACTTCGCCAACTGGGAATTTCACTTTCAGGTACTTCAGCTAAACCAGATCGTAATGTTTCAAAATGTACTCCAGCAAAGACTCCGGTATAATAAAGTAAGCAAGGAATTAAGGCATAACCAATAATTTTTAAGTAGGGAACCCCTAAAAACTCTGCCATAATAAAAGCTGCCACACTCATAATAGGAGGGGTAATTCCACCTCCTGTGGAGGCAATAGCTTCCACTGCACCTGCAAAATCAGGATCATAGCCTAATCTTTTCATTAACGGAATAGTATAAACCCCGGTAGCAACTACATTAGCCACACCACTACCGGAGATGCTCCCAAAAAGTGCACTTGCTACCACTGCTGTTTTTGCAGGTCCGCCCTTATATTTACCAGTTAGAGCCAGGGCTATATCAATAAAGGTCTTCCCGCCGCCTGCTCCTGAAATTAGCGCTCCAAATATTATAAACATAGCAATAAAAGTTGCCGACATGCCGGTAATGCTTCCATAAATTCCTAAAGCTGAAAAATATACTGAATTAATGACAAACTTCCATGATAAACCTGGTAGCCTCCATATCCCTGACATCTTAGGACCTATTAAAATATACAGAAATAGTACTCCTACAAATATGGGTATTGCCCAACCTACAGATCTCCGAGCAGTATCAAGAATAACTATGATTAAAAGAGAGCCAATGATTAAATCAAATTTTGATGCACTTCCCGGAACCATATAAATCTGCATTGTTTTTAAGAAGATGTTCACATTGGCAACTATTATTATTGCTATTTCAAATAAGTCCCAAAGAGAAATCTTTTCATTCTCTTGATCCGATTTCCCGTAAGGATAGGCTAAGGAAGCAAGTGAAATTCCCAGAATAATATGAATTGCCCTTAACTGTATATCTATTAAAGAAAAAAAAATGGGAAGTACTAATTGAACAAAGGCAAATATAGCGCCTCCCCAAAATAAGAGCTTATTTCTGTTTAATATTCCAATCCCCTTAAATTTGACTGTCATATTTTTTACCTCTCATTTATAAATTTATAATTCTAACGGTATAAAATTTTTCTTCAAGATTCTAATGGCTTTTTCTGGGTCTATTCTTCCAAAAAGACCTCCCACAGTCGACAAAATATACGGTGCATCCAGTAATACTTTATGATTTGGTCGTAGAATTGTATATTCTTCTGGGTTAAAAAGGGCTCCTTTAGTAATAACCTTAAGGTCTTCCAAAAGATAATCTTTATTCGCCTTACACTTATGATACACCGTTCCGCCAATTAATACCAGAGTACAATCCTGATTAAAGAAATTGACTCCTTCCTGTAAGAAATAAACATCAGTTTCTTTTACATGTCCCACATTATTGGCAGTAGCTACTGCTAAAGTTTCTTTGGCTAAGAGACTACGGATAAAGTTTTCTTCTTCCGTATCAGGAAGTATATGCGGGTTATCATGGATCCACTTCAGATATTCCTTTAACTTGATTAACCATCTTTGATCTTTATAAATCATAAATTTATCCAGGTAGTCCCCATTCCCCTGGAAATCAGGATATTTCTGGTTAAACAATTCACTAATTTCCTTCTCTACCGTTCCATTTCTAAATCTTTCCAGTTCCATCAAATTTTCGGCATTGTAGGCTAATCCATATTTTCCTTCTACTCTACGATAAGCTAAAGGATAATTGGGAGTTTTCAGTATGGTTCTTTTAACTTTCTTCTTGGGGTCATCCCAGGGATATTGATATAGTGGATTAGAACGTACATTGGCAAAAAAGTCAGTAGTACATCCACCTATATCTAAAGCTACAATATTTCCAATACCTTCTTCCTCACCATACCCTCGAGCTAATAAATTAATTCCTAAAAAGGCTGCACGGGGAGTTGGTATAAATTTAGTACTCATATATTCCTCTACTACATCAAATCCCTTACCTCGAATAACTACTGTTTGAAATAACTCCCTTATCGCTTCATTTACTACATCAATATTATACCTGTTCACTTCAGGCATGATATTGCCAGTAGCCCTGACATCAATATTATGACTATGAAAAATATCCATAATTTCTTCAGTAACATCTTCGTTCCCGGCATAAATTATCGGTATTCCATATTTAGCATAGGTTGCTAACTTTGCCGACTCGGCTAAAATTCTGGCATTATGTAATACTGTTTCCGTATCACCACCCTCATTAACTCCTCCACTTAAGAGTATAATTTCCGGGCAATCTTCTAAATAAATTTTGCGAGCTTCCTCTGATGATAATTTACCATCATAACTATTGAGCAGTTTAGCTCCTGCGGTGAGAGCAGCAAGGTCAGCCGCAAATCCACTTTCCCTTTTAGTAGAGGCAACGGTAACCATCTTTAAGCCACCCTTGGCGCTACTGCAGGGGAGTTTTATGTCAAATTCATTCATCCTCTCACGTAAAGGATTCCAGTTCCCTTCTTCCCGACATTGTTCAAAACAACCCAAACCATTAGCTAAACCTTCTCGGATATCATCAACAGTGGTTGGGACATAACGTAAATCAACTTCATCTGAATTAGTATTAAAGATGGCAATTTTGGTATAAGTACTACCAAAATCAACCGCTAAAACTTTTTTATCTTTCAAATCTGTTATTCCCAACTGTTCTCTAAATGATAAGACAAAGTTGTCTTCCACAATGGCATCTTTTGATTCTGCTACTATAGATAATTCATCAGTCTGACTAACATCTTTGTAGAAATACCAGGGGAATTTCCCCCTCACCAGGTCAACTCTTTCTATTTCATCTTTTACCTTCTTCTGGCAAAACTCATCAATACGGCAAGTTCCCTCTACTATTTTCGTCTTACACATACCTGCTAATTCATAACGTTTATCTATTACGGTAACCTGGGGTGCCTGGAACAAGCCTACTTGTAATGCTAAATCCAGATTATCGGCACTAATCATATCACATTGCCCGGAGGGGTAATTTTTTCCATCAATAAGGTCTAACAGCATGGTTTCATAATTTTTCTCTCTATCTTCTATGTTTTCTCTTTGGGCAGCTTCTTCTGGAGTAATGGCGTATTCGAAAAAGTTATCTAAATTTACTTTTCCTTCATATCCTCCCATTAAAGCTAAATGAAGGATATTATACATAGCACCCTTCTTTAACTCTTCCTTCCGAGCTATCACATCAGGAAGTTGCCAGATTTCGGGAATAGGAGTACGATAATATTCTTCAAAGGTCTGTTTAGTAATATCGCAACTGGCAATAATATCTTCTGCCTTGGCATCATGATGAGCCTCACAATAGCTAACCACATGGACAATATCTGGTTCCATAAACATCTGCCAGTAAGTGGTCATTGCTAGATGGCTTTTGGCCTTATCCAGATTGGGAGGAAAACTAGAAAGTCCTCCTCGAGTCTCTTTAATAATACTGAAATTAAAATGCTTGGTTAATGGCTCAATTAATTCATAAGCGGCTTTCATTTTCGCTAAATCATATCTGGGATTAATTTCAGGTGGTAAATCAAACATGAGCTGCATAATATAAGTTTTTATATCCATTTTCAGGGCAATAATTCCGCACAAGACATGATCTGCCACATACATATCATCAGAACATCTGCGCAGCTGCCATTGATGAGGGTCGTTTATCTCTAAAGGCTTATTTATAGAAGCCCACCAGCGCATGGTATTAAAATGTTCATTAATCCCATCTAAAATAGAAAGGGGTCCTCTTCCATCCAGACGATTGTAAAAAAATACCGGCACTGCCGGGAAGGGCATATGTAAAGTCTCCTCGAATATCTTTGCTAATTCCACCAACTCATCAGTACCGGAGTATATTCTAATCATGGGGTAATTTCCACATTGAGTAGCCTCCTTTAGTCTTCTTAAATCCTCTTTGCTTCGAATGGGGGCACCACCCTCTCCTCTACGATATTTGGCAGGGTCTTCTTCTCCTCGAACAAATTTAGCCAGAAAGGCCTGACTGGCCTGGTCTGGGGCTAAAGATACAATTTCCAATGCACCTGCTTCACTTATTTTTCTGGTGCCTTCTACTGTCGGTTCGATAGTTTCAGCAGCAGCGCCTATGTGAGCTCTAATAATAGGCCTATTTTCCAATTGTCGTACCTGTTTAATTCTTTCTAATAAATCATCAGACCATTTTATCTTTTCTCTGGCCACTCTAATTTTTTTCTGAGCAAAATACTCTAACTCTTCCATAGTTACATAATCATCAACAACCAACTCAAAAAATCCCTGGTATTTTTCTTTATCTTTATATTCTTGAGCTATTTTTTCCAGATTAAAATGTCTATCTTCGGGAGGAGAAAATCTATCTTCCAGAATGGGTAAACCGGTCATCGCCCTTACTAAATTAGCGGCCGGCCTTAATCCACCAAAGCAATAACGTATTCCACTTTTTTCTGGTTCTAAGCCATACCGATACACTTTTTCTATTAGTTCTTCAATAATTTCATTAACATGGAGGTCACCCAAGCGATAGCTAAAGGTAACTACCTCGGCCTTCGATTCTCTAATCTTATCTATTAATTCGTCAATCGAAACTGCCGGTCCTAATTTAACGGCAATATAACCTATCCCTTTACTCTCCAGCCATTCAGCAAATCTTTCTACTCCTAAGGTATGAACACAGGGATCTATGGAACAGTTTAATACTCTTCTTTTCTTGTTAGATTTATTATTCATTTAACATCTCTCCTCTTCAAACACAAGAATATTTTTTTATAGATTGACAATTTCTTCCAATTGGTTAAAACCATAATTCTGGGGAATGCGCGTTTCGAGTATATCTCTCCCCTTCAAATAGCCATTGACCAAATAATCTTTTTCCATCCATTTACTAGTTGTCGAAATAACCTCATCAATGGTAGGTGTATTTACTCCAGCCAATTGAGCAATTGCTCTGGTAACTATTAAGCCATATGGCACATCTTCAGTTAAGTAGCGGGATTGAAAATCAGGCAGCAAATATCCATTCTCCACTTCTCTCATTGGTGCACGCAAGCCTTGATAAGCTCGATTAGTAACAAAACAGTTTTCTAAAGTACTGTCATCTCCAATTGAATTTTTATAAGAAGTAAGAAGCCATTCCCTTAAACTTAATACCTTTGTTAAGTCAAGATTCTTAAATTTCTTTTGAAGAACTTCAGTTAAAGTCAGTATCTCATCACTCATTTCGGTTAATGTCTGGGCAATTTCTCCGGTTACTCCCTGATAAAATAAGGGAATTTCTTCCTTCTTATATTTTCTATTTTCTTTTCCTTTAAAAAGGCCATACATTATTCCGGGATGAACAATCTGACCGATATTGGCTAAAGTAAGGGTCAACATGTTAGGTAATGGTTCCATTTTTATATTTAACAAATTAGTTATAATATCTGATAATTCAGAAGTAGCTTCATGAGGATATGCTGCTAATCCAACTACTTCTTTTTCTCCCAGAATCTCTACTTTACTGGCATACTCTCTAGTTCTACAGGCCCAGGGAAGGGTCTGTAAACCGAAGAATTTTAATTTCTTATCAGGTACCATCTTCAAAATCTTCAAGGCGGAATATTCAAAACCACCCCTGGCTGGGACAGTACCTATAATTGCTTTCTCTTTTAAAAATGGAGCTATTTGTAATAAGACTGAATCGTGAGCAAAAGCCGGTAAGGGTAGCAGTATCAAATCAGCATCCTGACAGACTTCTTCAGGATATCTACTCACTTTATCGGGCCGCCCATATAATTTTTCCTGACCTTTTTGGGCTATTATGAATCTTTTCTCCCCAATTAACTTTTGAAAAATATCAACTTTGTGTTGATAACGAAAAAAAAGATTTATTTTGCCATTAAAATTACTTTTAATAACTGGAATCATGGCATGAGAGGCATTTCCACTACCACAAATAGTAATAGTCTTAATTCCCATTTTTATGTTCCCCTTATTTGTTATTATGGTATACAGTATACCATAATCTATTATATCACTACTTTACAACAAAAAGTCAAAAATCATTTATCTCAGTATACTTCACACTCTGGGTTTAGTTTTAGAAAATGAATTGTCCAGTCTTGGTTATACCTACTACAATTATTAGAAGTTCCCCAGGGGAATCCTTCTCCTTGAGATCCCCTGAAAGAAAAGCAAAATATATTGTTAATTATTTAGTAAATAATATTTATATTATCTTGCAGTATCGAAATTTTTTGAAATTCCAATACATCAAGATATATTTTTTTTATTTAGGAAATAATACTTTATAATATTTTATAGTATCGTAATTTTTTTGAAGTTCTGGTACCATAAAACAAATTATTTTGGTATACGGTATACAAATTCACAATAATACCATCCCATATATAAAGTCAAATCAATCTTCAAAGTTCCTCATTAAAAAAATTTACAAATCATTTTTAAGTGAAAATCCTCAGGGATTTAATTACTTTTATTTTTGGTTCCTTTTATGAATACCTGAATTTTTACCATCCTTTTACCTTTAAGATTTTAAATAAAATTACTAGAAGATACATCGATAATGAAACAGCCAAGAAAGTATAGGGAGGCAAAAGATAGATAGTTTGATTAAATAATATTATCATAATTCTTGCTTACAGACTTAACTTTCGATTAGTCAAGATTTTTAAAATTTATTATTCTTCACTTATTTATTCTGCGGAAAATTTAAAGATAGGTGGGAGGTGGTTTAACATTCCCAAAAACTAAATTTAGTTATTGATATCATGTTAAATTTTGCAAAGTAACTTGGAACAATCCCAAACACACAGCTTTTTCAGGCATTATAGCTATTTTGTAGAACAATTTTCTCTAAGCTC
Organism: Candidatus Oleihabitans oleiphilus; assembly: GCA_018054125.1. Lineage (GTDB taxonomy): Bacteria > Atribacterota > Phoenicimicrobiia > Phoenicimicrobiales > Stramentimicrobiaceae > Oleihabitans > Oleihabitans oleiphilus. Next base: position 19,099 of record JAGPKD010000012.1, read on the forward strand.
GATCTCCTGAATGAGGGCTTCTTTACCATTTACGATATGTTCTCTCATCAATTTTTCTGCTAATAAGGAGTCTTTTTTAATGATTGCTTCTACAATCATCTTGTGCTCTTCAATTGATTTTTTTTGTCTATCTGCTTTAGAAATAATTTCCGAAAAACGTTCCCGTGATTTTTTATATAAATTATCCAATATTATAATTAATTCTTTACTTTTACTACACTGCTCTATAGTGCTATGAAATTTTATATTTAAATCAGCAATCTTCCTAAGAGATCCTTCTTTTAAAAAACGCTCACTTTCGGAAATGATTTCATTTAATTGCCTGATGTCTTTTGGAGTTATATTATTATTATCTATTGCCTTTCTAACCGCCAAACCTCTTAGGACACTGCTAATATCATAAAACTCATTCAAGGCTTCTTTAGTGGGAAGCGGAGCAACTCTTACTCCTTTAGGAGGAGAAGGTATCACTAAACCTTTCTGTTCTAACTCTATAATTGCTTCACGTATTGGAGTTCTACTTACCTTCATTAGTTTGGCTAATTTTGATTCAACCAATCTCTGTCCTGGTTTTAAATCCCCTTGAAAAATGGCCTTACTTAAAATTGAATATACTCTATCACTGGTAGCAGTCTTAACACTCAAATCAATCGCAGAATTCTGTTTTAAAAAATTATCAAAGGAATCGTTTTTGGCCATATCTAACCTAACTATAATATTTTTTTATTGCATTATTTTTTAATATTTAATCTTTGTATTTTTTATGTTTTATTATTTTATGAATATTGAGATATTTTTTGAAATTTCGATACTAGATACTATAAAATAATATTTTCGATTTAATTATACAATAAAATACCATTTTAAGGCAATCAATCCAGTCAATTCCTTTTCATTCTTTTGCCAACTAACTTTTTTGTTATGATATGATATAAATAATATTATTGTTGGCTGACTCTTTTTGAAAAATAATCATTATTTATTTTACATTGCAATATCAATTACCTTGTTCAAATTAAAGGCAAGAACAAGATAAGGTTTTAATAAATACTTTCAAAAATATTTACTTTAAAACACTAAGGTATTATCCTAAAATCGGAACATAATTAAAATTTTAATTTAAAATTTTAAAATGATTTATTTTTTGCTACTTTAGCAATAAATGTGTGATATTATATTACTCACCATCATAAATAATAAAAGCTGGTAAATATTAATTGGAAGAGAGGTAGTAATTGTAGATGAAAAATATACTGGAAGTGGGAGATTTATCCCTATCCATTAATGGAAAAAATATTCTAAAAAACATTAATATGGAAGTCTGGGAAGGTTATGTCCATGCTATTGTAGGTCCCAACGGTGCTGGTAAATCAACCTTAGCCTCTGCCATCATGGGGCTGGAAGGTTACCAACATCATACTGGAAATATATATTTTAAAGGGAAAGAGATTAGCAAACTTAGTATTGATGAACGGGCTAGAATGGGTATTACCTTTGGCTGGCAGGAACCTGCTCGTTATGAAGGGCTGCTTATCAAGGACTTCTTAAAAGCATCTGCGCGCAATAAAAGCAACGATTTTATCTTTAAACAGCTGGAAAGAGTGGGACTTGATCCTGATGACTATGCTAATCGAGCTGTAGATAAGACCTTAAGTGGGGGAGAAAGAAAAAAGGTAGAGCTGGCTTCTATCTTAGCCATGGACCCTGATTTAGTCCTGTTAGATGAACCTGATTCCGGAATTGATGTGGAAACTCTTGATAAAATATTTGAAATAATTAAAGAGCAGAAAAAAAATAAAAGAACTATAGTGCTTATCACTCATAGTTTAGCCGTATTAAAACAGTCTGACCATGCCTTTGTATTCTGCAATGGGGAGATATTAATGAAGGCGGAAACTAAAAAAGTGATACCTTATTTTAAAAATAAATGTTTACCCTGTAAACATAAAAATATTCCAGATGAAAAAGGAGTAAGATAAGAGTTGAATAATAACATTGATTTAACCAAAGAATTGTCCCGAATCACTCAGACTGATGATATTTTTCAACAACCTGATATTGCGCATATTTTTATTCATCACCATAAAATAATTCAATCCCATCTTTTGCCTGGTTTAGAGGTTGAAGTTAAAGAATATGATGATCATATTGAGGTCAACACCACCGTGGAACAGGATAGTAAAATAGATAAACCTGTTCATATGTGTTTTGGTATGCTCCCTGAACAAGGTATTCAGAAAATAATAATTCATAATGATATTGGTGAAAATGCTTCGGTCTCCTTTCTGGCTCATTGTGCCTTCCCCAATGCCGTTGATATCCAGCATATTATGGAGGGAACTATTCAGGTAGGGAAAAATGCCCGTTACCGCTATCTGGAGAGGCATGTGCATGGTTTATATGGAGGGGTTAAGGTTTATCCGCATTCCCAAATTCAGCTGGCCGAAGGAGCTCATTTTTATTCGGAATTTGAATTAATCAAAGGTCGCGCTGGTTTAATTGATATCCAATATGAAGCAAACTGCGAAGCTGACAGTGTCTTAGAAATGATTGCTCGTATTAGCGGCAAAGGTAATGATCAGATAATGATCAAAGAAATCGGTCACTTAAAGGGAGAAAGAGCAAGAGGATTTTTGAATACCAAAGTGGCAGCTACCAATCACACCAAGGCAGAAGTTTATAATAAATTAACCGCCTCTGCTGCTTATGCCCGGGGACATGTAGCCTGCACAGAAATCATTAAAGATAATGGCATAGTGAGTGCCATTCCAATTGTGGAAGTGAATCACCCTAAGGCTCATATAACCCATGAAGCAGCACTGGGGAGTGTCGATTCCAAACAATTGCAGACCTTAATGGCTCGTGGTTTAACGGAAAATGCAGCCACAGACTTGATTATTCAGGGATTACTAAGTTAAAATTAGGTATTGTGGTTAGCCAATCTATCTATAATACCAAGTATCTAAAAATATCTAACCAATTTATTATCTTTTATTTTTTTGAATCAGCTTTCAGTATATCTGATTTTAATATCTTTTCATAACTGTATAGGGGACAATTAGATTGTCTACAGGTAGTAGGATAATAGGTTTTATATCCCCCACTAAGATTCTTAATTTGTTTAAATCCATTCAATTTCAACAATCGATAAGCTAAATACCCTCTTTGTCCTGCCTGACAATAAATCAAAATTATCTTATTTTTATCCAATTCGCTCATTCTCTCTCTTAATTCATCCAGAGGAATATTAATGGCCCCTTTTATCATTCCGGCAGCACATTCCTCAGGATTTCTAACATCGAGGATGACCGTTTTAGTAAGGTCGTAATATTCCAATTCATGCCAGTGAAATACTTCCATCTCTCCCTTCACAATATTATGGGCAACATAACCGGCGATATTTACCGGGTCTTTGGCACTTCCATAAGGAGGAGCATAACAAAGCTCCAATTTTTCCAGATCTGATACAGTTAAACCAGATCTGATTGCCGTGGCAATGACATCAATTCGTTTATCAACCCCTTCTTTACCTACTGCCTGGGCGCCTAATATTTTGCCGTCAGAGGGAGAAAATAAAAGCTTTAAAGAAATTGGAGAGGCACCCGGATAATAATCAGCATGAGAAGGTGAATGAGTGAATGATTTTTGATAAGCAATATTTTTTCTTTTTAACATCTTCTCATTATTCCCGGTGGTGGCAACAGTCATATCAAATATCTTTATAATGGAGGTACCCTGTGTTCCATTATAAGTTTCCTTTATCCCGCAAATATTATTAGCAACGATTCTGCCCTGTTTGTTAGCCGGACCTGCTAATGGTACTAAAGTAGGGTCATGAGTTATATAATCTATTACTTCAATTGCATCTCCCACTGCATAGATATCAGGGTCGGAGGTCTGTAAATATTCATTTACTTTGATTCCTCCGGTTTGTCCAATCTCTAAATCTGCCTCTTTGGCTAGAGTATTTTCCGGCCTCACTCCAACTCCCGTAATAATCATATCTGTTTTAACTTTTTCTCCACTGGCCAATTCCAATATCTGAGTGTCACCATCGTGTTCTATAGACTTTACTGGATCTGATAAATAAAATTCCACTTCATTCTCTTTAAGATGCTGGTGAACCAGGGTGGCCATCTCATAATCCAGTGGTCCCAGTATCTGAGGCATTAACTCAATTATAGTGACATAAAATCCGGCTTTTTTAAGATTTTCAGCTACCTCCATCCCAATATAACCAGCACCAAATACGGTAATTCTCTTAGGATTTTTTTGCTGAATAAATCTCTTAATAGCTATTGCCTCTGGAATATCCCTTAAACTAAAAACCCTTTGGGAATCTAAACCTTTAATGGGAGGATAAAAAGGTTTGGCACCAGGAGCAAGAATTAATTTATCATATCTTTCCTCATAAGCTATTTTTTGCAGGTAATCTTGAACTGTAACTATCTTTTTATCTCGATTAATCTTTACTACTTCCTGCCTGATGCGAATATCTAAATTAAATCGTTTAGCAAGTGATTCCGGAGTATGTATTATCAAATCCTCTTCTTTTTTAATGACCCCACTGAGATAATAGGGCAGTCCGCAATTGGCATAAGAAATATAAGCTCCTCTTTCCATCATAATAATTTCCATTCTCTCATCCAGTCTTCTCAGGCGGGCTGCTGCTGAAGCACCACCAGCTACTCCCCCAACAATAACAACTTTCATAAATAAAAATCCCCTTTCTCTTTATCACTATTTATCACTAATAGATTAATAAATCTATATAAGCTATCATATTAGAATACTATCTCAAAATAATATCTTGGTCAATAAGGTTAATCCAGGGGGTTTCAGGGAATACCTCCCCTGATTATCGGAATTTCTTTGAAATTCCGATATTCTTAAAATACATAGATAAGAAATCAAAAATAATATAAGTATTATTTTCTAAATAAGGAGCAATAAATTTTTATTTTAATTCAGAGGATATCAAGGGGAAGGATTCCCCTTGAATATCTTGTTGATGAAACAAGATAGATTTCCTTTAAAAAGTATCTTCTTAGAGGGGTTTCAGGGGAGGTATCCCCTGATTATCTTCTGGTATTATTTCTTTATTATGATTTTTGTGATAAAGTAAATACTAGCGCAATACTTATTTTTTAAAATTAGCCGAAAGGCCAAATAAGGTTAAAAGTAAAAAGTAATATAAAAGTAGCAATAATATAAATTCTTGTCTTATCTAATGGGAGGAAGACTGCATGAAAAAACTTTATCGTTCTCGAAAAGACCGAAAAATTGCTGGAGTATGTGGTGGAATTGCAAAATATTTTAATATTGACTCCACCCTGGTCAGATTATTGGCAGTGATAACTATTTTCTTTGGGGGAGGAGGAATAATTGCTTATATAATTGGCTGGATAATTATTCCTGAAGAACCATTAGTAGAGGAATTTTATGCCACTAATAATACCAAGACTAACAAAGATAAACAAGATCAATCTCAAACAACTATTGATGCTGAAATTATTGACGAGGAAAAAGAGAAAAAAGAATAATATTTTTTTAAAAAATTTTTAAATTTGCCCTGTCAATAACTTTAGAAAATGTCACCTAAATAGATAGTTAATTATCGCCAGAAAATGTCACCTTTATTAGCTTTTATTCTATTAGGAAAGCTGTCATCCTATCAATACTGGTAAAATCGGAAAAAT